>CALZHD010000102.1 GCA_945787155.1 uncultured Gammaproteobacteria bacterium
TTTGATCAGTCTGGAGCGTCTGCCGGTCCAGTTAACCCCCGAGGTGCAGGAGCCGGAGATCAGCATCTCGACCGCGTGGCGTGCGGCGGCACCGGAAGAAGTCGAATCTGAGATTATTGAGCCACAGGAGGATGCGCTACGTGGTCTGCCTGGGGCCACCAGGATCTTATCCGAGGCAAGCCGCGGCAGTGGTCGTATTACGCTCACCTTTGTTGTGGGCACCGACATGCAACGTGCGCTACTGGAGGTGTTGAACCGCCTCAACCGCGTGGCCAAATATCCGGCCGACGCCAATGAGCCGGTGATCAGTTCAGTCGGTGGCGATAGTCGGCCGATTGCGTGGTTCATCGTCAAGCCGATTGACGGTAATGATCGCCCCATTGCCTCGTATCAGGACTACATCGAAGAGGTGGTACAGAGCCGCTTTGAGCGTGTGCCCGGCGTGGCGATGTCTGAGGTGCGCGGCGGTCGCGAGAATGAGCTGCGGATCACCTTTGACCCATACAAAGCGGCGAATCTCGGCATTGAGTTGCCGGATGTGGTGACATTGGTCGGTGCGGAAGATATCTCGGCCGGCTTTGCCGATGTGGGCAAACGTCGCTACACAGTGCGCTACACCGGTGCCTATACCGCTGAGGATCTGGGGGCGATGATCGTTAAGTGGCGCGAGGGCAGCCCGGTCTATCTGCGTGATGTGGCGAGGGTTGAGGTGGCGATGGTCGATCGTGCTAGCTTTGTGATCCAGAACGGCGAGGCTGCGATGGCGGTCAACGCCCACCGCGAGACCGGCGTCAACGTATTGCAGGTGATGGACGGGCTGCGCGAGGCGGTGGCCGAATTGCGTGAAGGGCCGCTGCAACGGGCCGGGCTATCGCTGCAACAGGTCTATGATGAGACGATCTATATAGATCGTTCGATTGCGATGGTGACCAGTAATCTGGGGTTCGGGATTTTGTTGGCGGTGGGGGTGTTGTGGTGGTTTTTCCGCAAGTTCCGCGCGACGATGATGGTGGCGCTGGCGATCCCGGTCTGTGTGCTGGGGAGTTTTATTCTGCTGGATGCGGTGGGGCGCAGCCTCAATGTGATCTCACTGGCGGGACTCGCCTTTGCGGTGGGGATGGTGCTTGATGCTGCGATCGTGGTACTGGAAAATATCGTTCGTCTGCGCGAAAAAGGGGTCTCTGCGGAAGAGGCCTCAGCAATGGGGACCAGTCAGGTGTGGGGCGCACTGCTGGCATCGACCGCGACCACGGTGGCGATCTTTCTGCCGGTGGTATTTCTCGCCGATGAGGCGGGGCAGCTGTTTGCCGATCTGGCGTTGACGATTGCGGTCGCAGTCTGTTTCTCGTTAATTGTGGCGTTGACGGTGTTACCCACCACCGCGATGAGCTGGCTGCGCGGTGCCGAGATGGTTGATCCACATCGCCACTGGTGGGCGGCGATGACGGCGGGAGTGATGCGCATTACCGGGCCGCGGATGCGTCTGCTGTGGATTGTGGGGCTGCTCACGGTGCCGCTGGCGCTGGTCTATCTGATGTTTCCCAAGGCGGACTACCTGCCGGAGGGAAATCGTAACCTGGTGTTCAGTTTCATCAATCCGCCGCCGGGGGCCAACATCGACTATATGGAGCAGCAGATGGGGCAGAAGGTGGCCGATGCGATGGCACCCCACTTGAGCGGTGAGCAGCAACCGCAGGTCGATAACTACTTTTTTGTCGCCTTTCCACGCGGCATGTTCATGGGTGCACGCACGGTGGTCCCGGAAGAGACAGGGCAACTGGTCCCGTTGATCAACGGCGTGATTGCTGGATTTCCCGATACCATTGGTTTTGCCTTCAAGGCGTCGCTGTTTGGCGGGTTGGGTGGCGGACGCGCGATCGATATCGATATTCAGGGGCGTGATCTGGAGGCGCTATTGCAGGCGGGCGGTGCAGGTTTTATGGCGGTGCGCGAGGCCTTTGGCACGATGCCGCGACCCTATCCGGGACTCGATCTGGCCGAACCAGAACTGCGTCTGGTGCCAGATGAGCGTCGTATCGCCGAGGTAGGGTGGAATCGTGGCGATATGGGCGGCATCGCCCGTGCGCTTGGTGATGGGCTTTATGTGGCAGACTACTTTGATGGTGAAAAGCGCCTCGATGTGATCCTGCGCAGTGACAAGTGGACGACCCCGGAGGAGCTGGCGGCGATTCCGCTGGCGACGCCAGAGGGTGGGATTCAACCGCTCAGTGAACTGGTGGATGTGGTGCGCACGGCGGGCCCCGATCAGCTACGGCGTATCGACCGCCGCCGTACGGTGACGTTACAGGTGCGTCTGCCGGAGGGGATGTCGGTGGAAGAGGGGATGGAGTTAATCAAGACTAAAGTGACGCCGGTGATTGAAGCGGCACTGCCAGAGGATGGCACTATTCGTTATTCCGGTTCGGCGGATAAGTTGAAGACCACGTTAAATAATATGATGGGAAGTTTTCTGCTCGCGATCGCGATTCTCTATTTACTTATTAGTGCGCTGTTTCGTTCGTTCAAGGATAGCCTGTTGGTGTTGTTGACGATCCCGCTGGCAACCGTGGGCGGGGTGGCGACACTCTATCTGATGAACCTGTTTGGCATTGCACAGGCGATGGACCTGCTGACGATGATTGGTTTCGTGATTTTGTTGGGACTGGTGGTCAACAACGCAATCCTGCTGGTGCATCAGACCCGCAGTGCTGAACGTGAAGGGCTGGCGCGTCGTGATGCCGTGGAGCAGGCGGTTCAGTTGCGTCTGCGGCCGATCCTGATGAGCACCCTGACCAGCATCTTCGGCATGTTGCCGTTGTTGTTGGTACCTGGGGCGGGCACCGAACTCTACCGTGGCCTGGCCGGGGTGATTGTCGGCGGCATGATACTGAGCACGATTTTCACCCTGATTTTGCTGCCAAGTCTGTTGCGACTGGGTGAGCAAAAAACGAATGTACAAAGAGACCTTCAGGTGCAAAATCAGCTCTCCTGATACGCGATTTTTCGCAGAAAATTATTATATTTTCAATTGGTTATTTAATTTCAATATATAACCGTTACAAAGTGTGATGAGGGTCAAGCATTCTCAATTTAGATGTCGTGATTTCAGTGGTGGCGCCGATAGTAGAAACAAGCGTGATTACCCTGAAATTCAAATCTCTTTCTACCGTGGACACTGTGTGAAGTCGGGATTTGAGTCTGTTTTGAGTGTTAAGGAAGTGCTGCGATGAATGTTGAAAAGCCCAATGAACCATTGTTGAATATCAAGGCGCGTATTGCGAAGCTTGATCGTCTGCCCGTGATGCCCAAGATGGCACAGGAGGTGATTCAGTTGAGTGCCAATCCAGAGGGTTCGATTAGCGATCTGGTCAAGATCGTTGAAATGGATCCTAGTCTTGCAGCGCAGGTGATGCGTTACGCCAGTTCGCCTTTCTTCAGCTATCGCGGCAAGGTCGATTCGGTACAGACAGCGGTATCACGTGTGCTTGGCTACAGCATGGTGATGAATCTGGCGCTGGGGGTGGCGACTGCCAGACCTTTTAAACTACCGAAGAATGTTCCGCTTAATATCGATGGCTTCTGGCGTCATGCTATTTTCAGCGCAGCGTTGACGCAGGCGTTGAGCAGTGAACTGGCTGACGATATTCGTCCACCTGCAGGGCTCGCTTATCTTGCAGGCCTGCTACACAATTTTGGCCATATCCTGGTAGGCCATCTGTTTCGCAAAGAGTTTTTGATCCTGAATAAGTTCATCATTGCTGAACCTGAAAAGGAGCTGGTTGAGATCGAAAAACAGGTTTTTGGTTACGAACACGGGCAGATCGGTGCATGGTTGATGGATGTGTGGCAGCTTCCCGAAGAGCTCATTGTGGCGACCAGAGAGCATAATAATCTCAATTATCACGGTCAGCATGCGGTCTATCCTCAGCTTGTGGCGTTATCAGACCGATTGTTGAAAGAGTACGATATTGGGGATGCGCCAAACAGTAGTATTCCTCAGTCACTGTTACAGTCGCTTGAGATTGGTGATTACCAGGCGCGCATGGTGGTTAATCGTGTGATGGAAGGGTGTGAAGGGCTGGATACCATGGCGCGCCAACTGGCATCGTAATCTACGTAAATCTATAATCCACAATTGTTGAAGATTTAACCTCAGCCTCCCTTGAAAAGGGAGGCTTTTGTTTATCTAAGGCGTGTGCTTTGAGCATCACCTTCATCTTCTTCGATTCTCAGGCCGCCAGATTGATTGGGTACGTCATTCGTGGCGCCGAGGTCTTTTTCTTCGAGGCTGATACGCAGACGTAGATTGTTTTGCGAATCTGCATTACGCAGGGCTTCATCGAGTGAGATGCGACCCTCTTTGTAAAGGTTGTAGAGTGCGCTATCAAAAGTTTGCATGCCGATGTTTTCAGATTTTTTCATCACTTCTTTGATCTGGTTGATTTCGCCCTTGAGGATGAGGTCGTTGATCATCGGCGTGCCGAGCAGGATCTCGATCGCAGCCGCGCGTTTGCCATCGAGCGTTGGAACCAGACGTTGCGAGACGAAGCCACGCACATTCAGTGAGAGATCCATCAGTAGTTGGTTGTGCCGTTCTTCGGGAAAGAAGTTGATGATACGGTCGAATGCCTGATTGGCGTTGTTGGCATGTAGCGTTGAGATCGCAAGATGGCCAGTTTCAGCAAAGGCGAGGGCGTGCTCCATCGTCTCGCGGTCTCGAATTTCCCCGATAAGAATGACATCTGGTGCCTGGCGTAGTGTGTTCTTCAATGCTTCTTCATAGGTCAGGGTGTCGACGCCGACCTCGCGTTGATTGATGATCGATTTCTTATGGTTGTGGAGGAATTCGATCGGGTCTTCAATGGTGATGATATGGCCGGCGCTGTTGGTGTTGCGGTAGTCTATCAGTGCCGCCAGTGAGGTCGATTTACCGGAGCCGGTGCCGCCCACAAAGAGGATTAATCCACGTTTTTGCATGATTAACTTGCTGAGAATGGGGGGGAGGCCAAGATCAGATGCTTTCGGGATGTCAGTTTTGATATTACGGATGACGAGGCTAATCTGATTGCGCTGCTGAAAGATGTTGATGCGAAAGCGTCCGATACCACTTTCTGAGATCGCAAGGTTCATCTCGAGCTCTTTTTCAAATGCTACCTGCTGCTCAGTATCCATGACCTGGTAGGCGATCTCTTTGGCGCGTAATGGGTTAACCATCGTTTTCTCAAGCGGTGTCAGAACGCCCTGAATTTTTGCGCTAACCGGAGCCCCGACGGCAATATATATATCAGAGGCGTCTTTTGCGACCATAAGTTTTAGATAGTCATTAAGTTCCATTGTTTTTCCCTGTAAAGATGTCTATTGGTAATGTAATTGATGCAAAATTTTATCGACCAGACCAGGGGTTAACTTGAGGTTGGAGAGATGAGAGCAGACATGATTTTTTGCGCGCATCGTGGTGTGCATGGCTGACTTGCTAATAGTAATGTCGTGTATGATAAAGTGTAAAGTGGTGTTGTATCTGCTTCTTCAGTCATTTGTGAATACAATCAAATTATGGCCATGCCTGAAACAACTGAGCTGAGTTCGCGTCTTGAGGCGCTCTATCCCGATGCCTTTCCGCTTGCGCTGCGCCTTCAGGTAGCGCGCCACTGGGAAAGTTACCTTGAGCGCACTGCGGAGATCGGCATTGAGCCGCCACTCAATGCCGATTTTCTCAAGGTGCTATGCCAGGTGTGGGCCTATAGCGAATTTGTGGCCAGTAGCTGTGTGAGTCACCCTGAGTTGTTTGACGAGTTAGTGCACAGCGGTGATCTGTTGATCGATTATCGTGTCGATGAATATAGACGCAAGCTGGCAGCATCGCTATCAACAGTAAAGAGTGACGATGAGCTGGGGCAGGTATTACGCCGTTTTCGGCGTTACGAAATGGTACGCATTGCGTGGCGTGACCTGGCGGGTTGGGCGTCGCTGGATGAGACTTTGCGAGATCTTTCTGCGTTGGCGGATAGTTGTCTGGAGGGCGCGTTAGATAAATTGCATGCGTGGCTATCTAAAGAGGTGGGGGTGCCGATGGGTGAGACATCGCAGCAGCCACAGTCGCTGGTGGTGCTGGGAATGGGGAAGTTAGGGGCGGGTGAGCTCAATTTTTCTTCCGATGTTGATCTGATTTTTGCCTTTCCCGAGGCGGGGGAGACGCAAAAGCGTGGGCGCAAACGGGGTGCGATCAGTAACGAAGAATATTTTACCCGGCTCGGGCGTCGTTTGATCGGTGTGATCGATGAAACGACCGATGAGGGTTTTGTGTTTCGGGTCGACATGCGTCTACGTCCCTATGGTGAGAGTGGCCCGTTGGTGATGAGTTTTGATGCGCTGGAGGAGTACTATCAGTCGCAGGGGCGTGAGTGGGAGCGCTACGCGATGATCAAGGTGCGTCCGGTGGCGGGGGATGTGGCACAGGGCGAGGCACTGCTGGCGATGCTGCGTCCCTTTGTCTATCGTCGCTATCTCGATTTTGGTGCCTTTGCCGAACTGCGCGAAATGAAGCTGATGATCCGGCGTGAACTGGAGCGCAAGGGGTCGCAGGACAATGTCAAACTGGGGCTCGGTGGGATCCGCGAGGTGGAGTTTATTGGGCAGGCGTTTCAGTTGATCCGTGGCGGTCGTGAATCTGAGCTGCAGCAGCGGCCAATCCTGACAGTATTGCGGCAGCTGGCGGCGAGTGATTATCTGCCCGCCTATGTCGTCGATGGACTGATCGACGCCTACTGCTTTCTGCGTGACGTGGAAAATCGGCTGCAGGAATATGAAGACAAACAGACGCATCTGTTGCCGGCTGACGAAGAGGGACGTCAGCGTCTGGCGCTGTCGATGGGATTTTCTGACTGGCAGCGATTTTCGGCGGCGCTGACTAAAAAACGCCGCCTGGTAGAGACCCACTTTGAACAGGTGTTTGCTGCGCCACAGGCCGAGGCTGAGAGTGAGTCGAGTCACGATGAGGAAACCTTGGCGGCCGTATGGCATGGGCGGGTGGATGAAGCACAGGCCGAGGTGATCCTGCGTGGCAGTGGTTATCAGGATGGTACCGAGATGTTGCGCCGTATCGCACAGTTGAGAGAGGGGCTTGCCAGCCGTATGTCCGGTCCGGAAGGCCAGGCGCGACTAGATCAGTTGATGCCATTGATGTTGGCGTCTGTTGCCAAAGTTGATGCGCCAGATGAAACATTGATACGGGTGTTGAATCTGATTGAGGTGGTGGCGCGGCGTACCGCCTATCTGTCGTTGTTGGTCGAAAATCCGATGGCGTTGTCACAGCTGGTGCGGCTCTTTGCCGCCAGCCCGTGGATTGCTGAATTGTTGAGCCAGCACCCGATATTGATGGATGAGCTTCTGGATCCGCGAACCCTCTATGCGCCGCCCTCTCGAGCGCAGATGACGCAGCAGTTGCGCGCCGAGCTGGCGGTGATTCCCGCCGGTGATCTGGAACGTCAGATGGATGTGATGCGCGATTTCAAGCAGGCTAATGTGTTGCGCGTGGCGGCGGCTGATCTGATGGATGCGCTACCGCTGATGGTGGTTAGTGATCATCTCACCTGGCTGGCCGAGGCGTTGTTGAAGGAGACGCTGACGCTCGCGGCAGATCAGTTACGTGTTAAGAATAGAAAAAAAGGGAAAGGATCGCAGCATAAAGGGAGCTGGGATATGGTTCAGATCTCGATCTGGTCTTTATTCATGCGACGCCACAGGGGGACGAAAATGGCATCTTCTTTACCCGTCTTGGACAACGTGTGATTCATATGTTGAACACGTTGACCCCCGCCGGGGTGTTATATGAGGTTGATATGCGTCTGCGTCCCAGTGGGGATTCCGGTCTGCTGGTCAGCGATATCAAGGCCTTTGAGGAGTATCAGCGTGAAGATGCGTGGACCTGGGAGCATCAGGCACTGGTGCGGGCGCGTGTGGTTGGGGGTGATCCGGTACTGGCGGCACAGTTTGAGGCGGTGCGACGTGAGGTGTTGTCACGTCAGCGCGATGTGGCCACGCTGCGCCAGGAGGTGCGCGAGATGCGCGAAAGAATGCGGCAGGAGTTGGCGCGTGGTGATGCGGATTACTTTGATATCAAGCAGGATGCGGGTGGTATCGCCGATATCGAATTCATCGTGCAGTTTGGGGTGCTGCGTTGGGCGCATGATCATCCGGAATTGCTCGATTTCACCGATAACATTCGTCTGCTGGAGGGATTTGGGCGCTGCAGCCTGATGTCCGCCGCCGATGTACTGCTGCTGAGTGACGCCTATCGTGCCTACCGTGCGCGTATTCATCGTTTTGCGTTGCAAGAGCAGGCGGCGTTGGTCGCTACAGGGGAGTTTGCCAAGCTTCGTGCAGGCGTTGTGGGGCTGTGGCAGCGCTGGATGGAGGAGTCCAGTTGAACCGGATTTTGCGTAAGGATGGTTAATCTGGCATAAAACCTGAAAAGAAAGTGGTTTCATGTCGTGAAAAGCAGCGACGATTTGGCTACAATTGCCCCCTTTGATTTAAAGAGCGACGGACAGTAGTTTATGAGCATGGAAAATATGGATGATCGTGATGGCGTGATCTGGATGGATGGCGAGATGGTGCCGTGGCGTGATGCCAAAGTGCATGTCTTGACCCACACGCTGCACTATGGACTGGGTGTCTTTGAAGGGGTGCGGGCCTATAAAACAGATAAAGGGACCGCTATTTTTCGTCTCAAAGAGCATACTGATCGTCTGTTCCGTTCAGCGCATATTCTAAAAATGTCGATGCCGTACGATAAAGAGACGATCAATGAAGCGACGCGTGCCGCGGTGCGTGAAAATAGCCTGGAGTCGGGTTATATCCGCCCCATGTGTTTTTACGGCTCCGAAGGGATGGGATTGCGTGCCGACAATCTGAAGACTCATGCAATGGTGGCCGCGTGGTCCTGGGGCTCTTACATGGGCGATGAAAATATGCAGAACGGGATTCGTGTCCGTACTTCTTCATATAACCGCCACCACATCAATGTGACGATGTGTAAAGCGAAATCGAACGGCGCCTATATCAACTCGATCCTGGCACTCAATGAGGCGCTGGAGTGTGGCTGTGATGAAGCAATGCTGCTCGATACCGAAGGCTATGTCGCCGAAGGCAGTGGCGAGAATATCTTCCTGGTACGGGATGGCGTGCTCTACACCCCAACCCTGACGGCCGCGCTCGACGGCATTACACGTGCTACCATCATGCAGATTGCGGCTGAGCAGGGTATCGAGGTGCGTGAAAAACAGATTACTCGCGATGAGGTATATGTTGCTGATGAGGCTTTTTTCACCGGTACGGCAGCGGAAGTGACACCGATCCGCATCGTTGATGGGCGCGATATCGGTAGTGGTACCCGCGGTCCGATTACCGAGAAGTTACAGACGCTCTATTTTGATTATGTGCATGGTCGTCGTGCTGACCATCCTGAATGGCTGACACTGGTTTAGATTGGTTTAACTGTTTTTTTGAGGAGATCGCCGTTGTGAGTAATGTCGTTGAAGGTACCATCGAAGCCAATGCGGAAAACCGTTATGAAGTGACGGCAGCCGATCTGCCGCTGCACTGCCCGATGGATGGCATGAGCCTGTGGAATTCGCATCCACGTGTCTTTTTGCCGATCGAGGATGATGGCGGTGAGGCGACCTGCCCCTATTGCGGGGCACATTACGTGCTTAAGAAGTAGGGGGTTATGACTGCTGTTGATAGTCGGCGTAGGACTTTTCTTCGATCAGTTCTGAGCCCAATTTTTCGTTGAGCAGGCGTTTGATCGCGGCGCGTTTGTCATTGGTGACGTAGACGGCGCGTGCCAGTTCAATAAATCGCTGGTCAAACTCAGCGGCGAACTCTTTATCGCGAATATCGTCTTCAATCTTCCACAGCGCCTCGTTGATCGACTTGAGTTCCGCCATTTCAGCACTGATGTCGATCTCCTTTGGCAGCATTTCAGCACAGATATCCTGCAGGATCTTCAGTTCGTGGTTGATATTGATCAGTTTGGCGGCATCTTTGATTTGCTCGGCCTTGATTTCCAGGATGGTGATTTTATCGAGGCATTCGCCTGCGGAGACTGATACGCGGATATCCATGTGTTTCCCGAGTTGATTTGGCAAAAGCGTAATTATATACGGCCGTGCCATTCTGTACAGGTCTGTACAGGTTATCGCGCACGATACGCCTGCAATCTGCCCTGTGGATTGGTATCATACGGCAACATTTATACATAAAGAGAAAAGCCGCGTAGCGTATATGAAAGTAAACATTCCCTCTTTTGAAGCCGCCAGGGTGCTGGTGGTCGGTGATCTGATGCTTGATCGTTACTGGTATGGTGACACCTCGCGTATTTCCCCCGAGGCGCCGGTGCCGGTGGTGCGAGTTGGCGACGCGGAAGAACGGCCCGGTGGCGCGGGCAACGTAGCACTCAATATCGCGACGCTCGGCGGCAGCCCGATGGTGATGGGGTTGACGGGTACCGATGAAGTGGCCAATGCACTACAAGCGCGGCTTGAATCTGCGGGGGTGCAGTGTGCCTTTGAGCAGGATGAGGCCTACACTACGGTCACCAAGCTGCGCATCATGAGTCGACACCAGCAGTTGATTCGTCTCGACTTTGAAGAGAGTTTCAGTAGTCATGATTATGCCGCGATGCAGCAGCGTTATGAGTCATATCTGGCGGATATTGATGTCGTGGTGTTATCCGACTACGGCAAAGGTACATTGAGTGCCGTGGGCGGTTTGATCAGCGCCGCACGCGCCGCTGGAAAGATAGTACTGGTTGATCCTAAGGGGTTTGATTTCAACAAATATCGTGGCGCGACGTTGATCACTCCAAACCTGTCCGAATTTGAGGCGGTGGTGGGGGTATGCCCCAACGATGAGGCCGTGGTGTCGAAGGGGGAGGCGTTACGCGCCGAGCTTGGGCTGGATGCGTTGTTGATTACCCGCGGTGAAAAAGGGATGACGCTGTTATGTGAAGGTAAACCAGTATTGCATCTGCCGACACGCGCGCAGGAGGTCTATGATGTGACCGGTGCGGGCGATACGGTGATCTCGGTCTTGGCAGCAGGGATCGCGGCTGGACAGACACTGGCCGATGCCACCGCGTTGGCCAACCTGGGTGCTGGGGTCGTGGTGGGTAAACTGGGCACCGCGAGCGTAACCGTGGCGGAGTTGCAGTCGGCGATGCGCGCGCAGGATGAGGTCGAGCGTGGTGTTGTCGATGAGCATCATCTGGAGAAACTGGTTAGAGACGCGCAGTCCCATGGCGAGAGCGTGGTGATGACCAACGGTTGCTTCGATATCCTGCACGCAGGCCATGTCTCGTACCTGGCGGAGGCGCACAAGCTGGGGGATCGCCTGATTGTGGCGGTCAATGATGACGCGTCGGTGAAGCGTCTGAAAGGCGAGACGCGCCCGGTAAATAGTCTGTCGCAGCGCATGGCGGTGTTGGCAGGGCTTGAAAGTGTTGACTGGGTGGTGCCCTTTTCTGAGGAAACACCTGAACGGTTGATCTGTCATGTGATCCCCAATGTGCTGGTTAAAGGTGGCGACTACCGCCCTGAAGAGATCGCCGGCGGTAAGTGTGTGATTGATAATGGCGGTAAGGTCGAGGTGCTGGGTTTTATCGAAGGGTGTTCGACCAGTAATGTGATTGATGCGATTCGACACGGTGTCGAACAGCATGCTGAGTAAGTTTTTGAGGATTGATGGATGATTATAGTAACCGGCGGTGCGGGCTTCATTGGCAGCAATATTGTGAAGACGCTGAATGGACGTGGCCGTGAGGATATTCTGGTGGTGGATGATCTTAAGGAAGGCGCCAAATTTCGCAATATCGCCGACTGTGAGATTGCCGATTACTGGGATAAAGATGATTTCCTTGCCTTTATAGAGAGTGGCAAAAACTTTCCTGTGACCGTCGATGCGATCTTTCACGAAGGTGCCTGTTCTGCGACGACGGAGTGGGACGGCCAATACATGATGCGTAATAATTTTGAGTATTCAAAGGCGTTGTTGCACTACTGTCTGCAACATAAGGTACCCTATTTATACGCGTCATCTGCATCTGTGTATGGTGCTGGCCCTAATTTTAAAGAAGCGCGTCAGTTTGAAGAGCCGTTGAATGTCTATGGCTACTCGAAATTTCTGTTTGATCAGTATGTGCGCCGCATCTTGCCAGGTGCTGAGAGTCAGGTGGTGGGTTTCCGTTATTTCAATGTCTACGGGCCGCGCGAGCAGCATAAAGGCAGTATGGCGAGTGTTGCCTTTCACCTGAATAATCAACTGCTGGCTGGTGATGAGACGGTGCGCCTGTTTGAAGGGTGTGATGGTTATGGTAACGGCGAGCAGCGTCGCGATTTCATCTATGTCAGTGACGTGGTCGATGTGAATCTATGGTGTTTTGATAATCCCGCCTGTTCTGGCATTTTTAATCTCGGTACCGGGCGTAGTCAGAGTTTTAACGATGTCGCCAACGCGGTGATCAGTTATCACAACAAGGGTCAGCTCGAATATATTCCGTTTCCCGATCATCTCAAGGGGAGCTACCAGAGTTTCACTGAGGCAGATATGGCGGCGTTGCGCGCCGCTGGCTACAGTGCAGAATTCAAGACGGTTGAAGCGGGCGTGCAGGCCTATCTGGAGTGGTTGAATCGTTGATCAATGCTGGCCCGCTTGAGTGATCATGAGATCGTCTGAACCCCGCCGTCTGCTGGTGGTTGGCCCTTCATGGGTGGGCGACATGGTGATGGCGCAGAGTCTGTTCATGACGATTCAACAGCGCTATCCTGGCGCACTGATCGACGTGGTTGCGCCAAAATGGTCGGGCGATCTGCTGGGGCGTATGCCTGAGGTGAATGACTATATCGAGATGCCACTGGGGCAGGGGCAGTTTGAGCTGGGGGTGCGCTATCGGTTGGGAAGGGCATTGCAACAACGCGGTTATGACCAGGCGATCATCATCCCGCGTTCATGGAAGTCTGCAGTGGTGCCGGCGGCCGCCCGAGTGCCACAGCGTACCGGCTATCGTGGCGAAATGAGGTACGGTTTGCTAAACGATATACGTCCACTCGACAAGCGTGTGCTGACACAGACGGTGCAGCGTTATGTCGCGTTGGGGTTGGCAGACGGTGCACCGTTGCCCCCTGCAACGATTCCGCAGCCACATTTAAAGATAGATCAGGTTAATCAGGCGGTACTGGTGGCGCGGTTTGCGTTGGATGGCGATGCCCCAGTGGTAGGCTTTATGCCGGGTGCCGAGTATGGCCCGGCGAAGTGCTGGCCGATCGAATATTATGGCGCGCTGGCCAGTCGTCTGATCGCTGAAGGGTATCGGGTGTGGTTGTTTGGTTCGCCCAAAGATCGTGCGAGTTGCCGTGGCATTGCTGAGATTGCACCGCAGGTGATCGATCTCTCTGGCAAGACGGCCCTGGTCGATGTCGTCGATCTGATTGCACTGTGCAAACTGGTCGTCTGCAACGATTCTGGGCTGATGCATATTGCAGCCGCGACGGGACGACATGTGGTGGCGCTCTATGGCTCATCCACCCCCGATTACACCCCGCCGCTAACATCGTCTGCCGATGTCTGTTATCTAGGGCTGGCGTGTGGTCCCTGTTTTGAGCGAGAGTGTCCGCTGAAAGATCCCGAGGAGCATCTACGGTGTCTGTATGATATAACGGTTGAAAGTGTCTTTGAGCATTGTCGGAGCGTTAAGTGGTAGCCGGAGCTGAGAACATGCCGATGGTGGGAGATATAGCGCGGTGGCGAGAGCGTGTCGTTTGTGCGTTATTGTTTCTGTTCCCACTTTTTGGTGCCAGCCTGGATCACTGGTTCAGCGGCATCTTTGCTGTGATTTTTTTGATTTCACTTCCCTGTCTGTTTAATAAGGCATGCTATCGAATTTATCCGGAAGAGCGCTTGTTGCTCTACCTGCTAGTAGCCTATTTCGCGACCTTTATCCTCTCTGCTGTCGTCAATGGCTGGACTGATCTGCAGACACGCTATCTCGGGGTAGAGATTCGTTACCTGGCGGCTATTCCCGTCTATTTGCTGCTACGCCGTTTTCCGGAGGCTGCCCGCTGGTTATTGCTGGGCAGTATGTTGGCTGCCTTGATTCTTGCCGGACAGGCTTATTGTGACGTGTTCGTACTCAATAAGATACGTGCGTGGGGGGCTTATAGCCCTAATCTGTTTGGGCCTGTTGCTGCGCTGATGGCAGTGTGGTCATTAGTGGCGTGGCAAGCCGGTGGTAAAGTGCTGGGAAGAGCCACATGGCTGCTGCCGCTTGTTTTTTTATTGGCACTTGCCGCTGTTGTACTTTCCGGGTCACGCGGCGCATATGTTGGGCTCGTCGTGATGCTGGTAACTCTGGTATCGATTTCATTGCGACGTTGGCACCGTCCTGCAGCCATTGTTTTGCTGACGCTTGGCGTGATTACCACGTACAGTTTTATTGATAGTGTTAAAAATCGAGTCGATAAGGCGGTTGCTGAGGTGGAGACATATTTGTCGATTGATGACATTGCGACCTACGAAGGGGAAGTTCTAGGAAATGTACACCGCCTCGAGATATGGCGCACTGCTATGCTGATTTTTAAGGACGCACCGATTGTCGGCATTGGCCGTGGTAATTATGAGCGGGTCGCTGATGAATATGTCGAAAAGGGCCTGGTCCACCCGATGGGGGCAAAAGCAGGTCATGCGCATAATGCTTATCTGGATGTATTGGCCTCGCGT
>CALZHD010000103.1 GCA_945787155.1 uncultured Gammaproteobacteria bacterium
AGTGCCGATTAATGCGGCATTGCAGGAGATCGGCCATAAAACCATCGGCAGTGGTGGCGCAGTGGCGATACAGAATTTTTTTGAACACCTCGCGATGTTGCTGGCCTCTGGCATTTATGCAGTTGTCGCGGGGGCTGGTGTGAGTCCTGTTGCAACGATGGTGTGGCTGGGAGTACTGGTGATGATCGCGACGGTGCTGGTTTCATGGCACTTGCCTAAAGATAGTGGTGTCTTGCAGGATGATGAATAAATCAGAGTGTCCTCAAATATTTGTACTATCGATCCTTTAGCATGGAACTTGATGGGCCGATATAGGCCTACTGACATAATTGACAATAAGACGGTAATTCCCCATTATTCGCTTCTAATGAACAAAACGCTGATCTATTTATTGTTGCTTGCCAACCTCTGTGCTGGGACAGCCTTTGCCTGGGATACCCACCCCGAGGCCATGCTGGGTCACGATTCGGCTGCGATTAATATGGTGTCGGGTGAGGATCATAGTCACCCCGAAGGCGCTCTACACCACGAAGACCATTGTTGTCACGGTGCGGCCCATTTGGTGGGTGTCATTTTTACTCAAACCACGCAGTTTGTAGCCGATAGTGATACTGACTTTTTCGCACTGTCCCACCCCCCTCGTTTTCTCTACATCGCCCCGCTCTTAAGACCTCCCATCGTTTAAACCCTTCCTGACTTAAGTCTGTCGTCGCAAGAGCTGTCTGTGGCGGCATCTGTTTTGTTGTACTTGAAGGATTTATATCATGTTTTTAAACCGTGTTTTTTGCGCGGGCGTATGCGTCTGTTTAGCGCTGCCTGTATGGGCGGTTGTCGCGCCCGAGTATAAAGAAATTCCTCTGTCGATTAGCGCTAATAATGTGGCGCAAAAAGTCGATCCATCCCTTAAGCGATTTATTCAACAGGTATGGGCGGAGAGCCCCGCCGTGCAGGCATCACATGCTGCTGTCGAAGCGGCTCGGGCGCGGGCCGAGGGTGCCGATCGTCCACTCTACAATCCCGACCTGGAGTTGGAGGCCGAGCGCACGGACATCAACACAACGTCGATTGGTTTCAGTCAGACCCTGGATTGGGGTGACAAGCGAGAGGCTTTGACCCGCATCGCCGATCAGGAAATTCAGGCGGCAGTCGCCGAGCTAAGAGAAACCCGGCAACGTATCGCTGTGGAGACCCTGGATGCGTTAGCTCAGTACTTTACCGCACGGGAAATGCAGGCGTTGGCGTTACGTCGTAGTCAGTTGATGAAAGGTTTTATCGACACCGTGAAGCAACGTCAGGCTGCTGGGGACATGGGGGCATTGGAGGGAACCCTGGCCCAGGTCACCTATAGCGAAGCCTTGATGCAGCAGGCGACGAGCGAAAGTGATTTGGCCGAGGCCGAAGCCGCATTGCAGGCCGCCACCGGAATAGAGCTGGAATCCTGGCCTCGACTGCCCCGTGAACTGGCACCACCACCGGAGCGTGCTGATGCTGCTTTACTTCAGTCGCTGCCTGAACTCGCCGTGTTGCGCAGCCGTATGGAAGCGGCCAGGGGTCGAGTCCGCCTGGCTGAGCGGGAGGGACGCGCCGATCCTACCATTGGTCTTCGCGCCGGACGTGAAGACTCGGAAACCCTGTTGGGGCTGAGCCTCGAAATCCCTCTGTTTGTACGCAACAACTTCAAAGCCGACGTGCGCGCCGCCTCCCATGAAGCGGTCGCTGAGGAGCTGGTCTATCGTGATGCTCATCGTCGTGCCAGGGCGCGTCTTGACGGCAGCCTGGGGCGATTCCAAAACACCACCCGTGCCTGGAGAGCCTGGGTTGCCACTGGGCAGCGGGCTCACCGTGAACAGATGAATTTACTGGAACAGCTATGGCAAGCGGGCGAACTGACTGCAACCGATTTTCTGATTCAGGCTAAACAAAGTATCGACACCCAGGCAGCTGCAACCGCGCTGATGGGTGAAGTGTGGCAGGCAGCGATAACCTGGCTGGATGCTTCAGCCCAGGTTGGACAGTGGTTAGGTGTTGCACCTAACTCAGCCACACAAACAAAAAATTCTGGAGAGTAAAAGATGAAAAACAGATTGGTTTTATTGATGTTATTGAGTCTGGCGAGTCCGAGTGTTTTATTTGCGGCAGAAGGTCACGCACATGGGCATGATGGACTGGACGATTTCTCTGATATTGAGATGGACGATGGCCATGGCGATCATGGTGATGAAGGATATCAACATGAAAAAGAAGGGCATGGCCATGAAGAAAAAGGTCATGACCACGAAGAGAAAGGACATGATGAGCACAATGGCCATGGCGAGGATGGTCACGGCCACGGCGAAGCAGCCAGTGATGCCGAGCTGACCGATGCTCAGCGTCGCATGGCAGGCATTGAAACGATGACAGTAAAACGCCAGTCATTAGGTGATGCCATCACTGCTCCCGGCGAAGCCATACTCAATGCTTACCGTACTACCAGGGTGACTCCACGTACTCCAGCTCAAGTAATGAAACGCCATGCCCGCCTGGGTGATCACATCAAAAAAGGGCAACGTTTGGTGACACTCTCCAGTGTCGAGATGGCTGAGGCACAAGGTGCTCTGATGGAAGCCGATGTCGAGCTGCGTCGGGTAAAAAAACTGGGGCGAAAAGTCGTTTCTGAGAAGCGCTTCGTTGCAGCACAGATCGCTTATCAGCAAGCCTACGCCAGGGTGAGCGCATACGGTATGACCAACAAACAGATTAAATCCCTGATTAAAACGGGCGATGCCACCCGTGCAACGGGTGAGTTCCACCTGCTCTCGTTCCAGGGTGGCACCATCATCAGTGACGGTTTTGTCGTTGGTGAATTGATCGAACCCGGTGATGTATTGATGGAGATCAGTGACGAGTCCGTGCTCTGGGTCGAAGCCCGCCTGACTCCTGAGGATGCGGCCCGTATTGAGTTGGGGTCACCTGCCCGTGTGCAGGTAGGCAAGCACTGGCTCAGCGGCAAAGTCGCTCAAGCCCGTCATGCGCTCGATGAGACGACACGCACGTTGGCGGTACATATTGAAGTCGCGAATCAACATGACGAACTCCATCCGGGCCAGTTTGTTACCGCAGTGATCGAAGGCAAAGAAAAGCAACAGGGCATTGTTGTGCCTTTGGCCGTCGTGTTGCGAGCCGCCGATGGTGACTGGCAGGTGTTTGTTGAAGTTGCTCCCGGCCGTTTTGAGCCAAAAGAGGTGGAAGTGTTGCGTACTGTGGGTGACCAGATGCTAATCGATGGTCTTGTCGAAGGTACCACAATCGTCAGTAAAGGTGCGTTCTTTGTTCAGTCAGAAATCGCCAAGAGCGGTTTTTCTGTGCATAACCACTAAGGGGCGAAACCATGTTAAACAAAATAATCGATGCCGGGATTGAAAACCGGCTATTAGTGGTGCTTGCCCTGTTGGCGATCATCGTGGGTGGTGCATTAGTACTACCCAAGCTTAATCTCGATGCTTTTCCTGACGTAACTAACGTGCAGGTGCAAATCAACACCGAAGCGCAAGGTCTTGCCGCTGAAGAGGTGGAGCAGTTAATCACCTTCCCGATTGAAGCGGTTATGTACGCACTACCGGATGTTGAAGAAGTGCGTTCCATATCAAAAACTGGTCTGTCGGTGATCACCGTCGTCTTTACCGAAGGCACGGATATCTACTTTGCTCGCCAACTGGTGTTCGAACGCCTGCAGGCCGCGAAGGAGCAAATTCCCGATGGCATCGGTACTCCCGGCATGGGGCCAAACACTTCCGGTCTTGGGCAGGTGTTTCAATACATTCTGCTGGCGGAAGAGGGTTCAAAGTACGATGCTATCGCCCTGCGCAGTCTCAATGATTGGGTGGTCAAACTGCTGTTGATGCCAGTACCCGGTGTCACCGAAGTACTTTCCTTTGGTGGTGAAGTACGCCAGTACCAGGTACAACTCGAACCGCAACGTCTACTCGCTTATGGTCTCTCTAGCGATGATGTCGCCGAGGCCATAGAAGCCAATAACCGCAACGCAGGCGGGTGGTATCTGGATCGCGGTGAAGAGCAGCTAGTGATTCGTGGTGTGGGTTGGTTGCGCAGCGGCGATGAAGGTCTGCGTGATATTGGCAACATACCGCTCAAGGACGTAGACGGCGTACCAGTGCGCGTGAGTGATGTAGCTAAGATTGGGTTTGGTCCTGAAATTCGCCAGGGCGCAGTGACCATGACTCAGCGTGATGCCAGTGGTAATCCTGAGTCTCTGGGTGAAGTGGTGGCGGGCGTGGTGCTCAAACGCATGGGTGCGAATACCAGGGCGACCATCGACAGCATCAAAGATCGCATCCCCGCGATTCAGATGGCACTGCCTGATGGCGTGACCATTGAAGCGGTCTACGACCAGTCAGATTTAGTCGATAAAGCGGTGAACACAGTGAGCACCGCCCTGGTTGAGGCATTTGTCCTGATCGTTATCATTTTGATGCTGTTTTTACTCAATCTCCGTGCGACCTTTCTCGTGCTTATCTCGGTACCTATCTCGATCTTGCTGGCGTTGATGGTGATGGCGCAGTGGGGTGTCTCGGCCAACCTAATGTCGTTGGGCGGTCTGACCATCGCCATCGGTATGATGGTCGATGGTTCGGTGGTGATGATGGAACATATCTTTAGCCACCTCAGTCGACCTAATGCCGATCATCATGCGCAGGCACAACAGAAACTCGCATCGGGAGGTAAACATCCTTACGATGCCATACACGATGATCACGGTCTCGCCTTACGTATCCAAGAAGCTGCACGTGAAGTAGGACGACCAGTGTTTTACGCTGTGATGATTATCATCATCGTCTTTGCGCCGCTATTCACCCTTGAGGGGGTGGAAGGAAAACTGTTTCAGCCGATGGCGATCTCTATCGTGCTGGCCATGCTGGCCTCGTTGCTGGTCGCGTTAGTAGTGGTGCCTGCATTGGCCACCTATATGTTCAAGACCGGTGTCAAAGAGAAAGAGAGCTTCATCATGAAACCGCTGGACAGACTTTATCGCAAGGCTTTGGGCGGCGCGCTGAAAATGCGGGCCGTGGTTGTCGGTTCTGCGCTGGTGCTTTTTGCTGGTTCGCTGGTGCTGGTGCCGTTTCTGGGGACCGAGTTCGTGCCGGAACTGGAAGAGGGCACCATCAATGTGCGTGTCACACTGGCACCTTCATCCAGTCTTAATACTTCATTGGAAGTCGCGCAAAAATTGGAGCAACAGTTGATGACCTTTCCCGAGGTGCTTTATACCTCCAGTCGTATCGGTCGTGCCGAGATTGGCGGTGATCCAGAACCGGTCTCAAATGTCGAGATCTACATCGGTCTGAAGTCTGTTGATAAATGGACTAGCGCTCCCAACCGTAAGGCGTTGCAGGTGTTGATGGAAGAGACGATGTCGGTGCATCCCGGCCTGTTATTTTCGTTCTCACAACCCATCGCCACGCGAGTGGACGAGTTGTTGTCTGGTGTGAAAGCACAACTGGCGATCAAACTTTTTGGTGCTGATCTTGATCAATTGGCAAAAACTGGCAAAGAGATCGAGGTCCTGGTTCGCAAAGTTGAAGGTACCCGTGGTGTGGAGATGGAACAGATCGGCGGTGAAGCACAACTGGCGGTACGCCCTGATCGTGATGCTTTGGCCCGTTATGGTATCCCAGTGGCGCAGGTGATGGATCTGGTCAGTGACTCAATTGGTGGTCGCGAAGCGGGGCAAGTAATCAAAGGCAACGAGCGCTACGATATTTATGTGCGTTTGGCTGAAAACCACCGCAACAATGTCGAAGCGATTCGCAGCCTGGTTCTGCAAGCTCCCAACGGTGCCTGGGTCAAACTGGGAGATGTCGCCCAGGTGGCTATCGAATCCGGCCCACCGCAGATTCGCCGTGACGATGTACAGCGGCGAGTGGTCATTCAGGCCAATGTTGAAGGACGTGATATGGGTGGCCTGGTGGCTGAGTTGCAACAACGTATCAATAGCGAAATTGATTTGCCGCCGGGTTACACCGTTGTCTACGGTGGCCAGTTCGAGAACCAGCAGCGGGCACAGGCAAGGCTGATTATCGTCGTGCCGCTATCGCTGGGATTGATCTTTCTGTTGCTTTACTTCGCGTTTCACTCGGTCGGTCAGGCGGCGCTGATTATGCTGAATGTGCCACTGGCGCTTATCGGTGGTATCGCAGCACTGTTTGTTTCTGGCCAGTATTTGTCAGTGCCGGGTTCGATTGGTTTTATTGCTCTGTTTGGCGTGGCGGTGCTCAATGGCGTGGTGATGGTCAACTCGATTAATCAACGATTGACGGGTGGCTATGATCAACAGACAGCGGTATTTGAAGGGGCACTGTCTCGCCTGCGTCCAGTATTGATGACCGCTTCTATCGCTGCCCTGGGGCTGATCCCCATGTTATTGGCAGCAGGTGTGGGTTCGGAAGTGCAACGGCCTCTGGCCACTGTCGTAGTAGGCGGTTTGGCCTCATCGACGTTGCTGACCCTGTTTGTTATTCCGGCGCTTTATGGCGTTTTTTCAAAATCTGCAAACAAGGGTAAGTAATACAGAGGTATTGGATCGTATGGATAGTCGGGATATTAATGCTGAGGCGAGCTACAATTTTGATTTGCTGACAAGTAGTGTAAGTGTGGCGGGATAAAAAATGATACCGCCCACTTTTTGGGCTGTCAGTTTGCTATTAGAAGGGTCGATTGAGGTATATAAACAGGGGCTAGTTGACGAGGAAAATAACAAAAAGGCGGCGCTTCAAATAGACTAGAAGGGCCGCCTTTGGGTCAAGGGAAAATTATTCCAACACGTAAGACGGACAAAGTAGGGCATCAATAAGCGATAGCGCATTGCGCCGTATGACTGAAATGAGAATGTGGCAAGTTGCGGTGATTGATCTTCGTTCGGCGCAATGCCCGTTGGCTATTGTGTTCTACGGACTGATCGATGGCTATCAGTTTCTTAGCTTACAGGCAAATGACATCTTTGGGAAAGCAAGCATTCTAACTGATGTTTCTGGGTTTAATCACATTGGCCAATTGAACCTGCGCGACAGCGTTGTCTGTCTACCCACTGGGCCTGGTCGAGACGAGCCCCTTTAAGATTCGTTTCACTCAACAATGCATTGACAAGCGTCGCCATGCGTAAATCAGTATTGCTGAGATCTGCAAACTGAAGATTCGCATTTTCTAGATTGGCCTTATGCAAATTAGCGCCTTTCATTACAGCATCTTCCAGAATAGCCTGCTTAAGATTGGCGCCTGAAAGATTAGCGGCAGATAGGATGGCTTCGGTGAGTGTTGCCTGTACCAGTTGTGCATCTTGTAAGTCTGAGCCGCTTAAGTCGGCGGAGATGAGGCTGCTTTGGTAAAAGCTCGCCCCCTGCAACCTGGCATTTTTGAATTGGGCCTTATCCAGCAAGGCACGATCCAGTTTTGCGCCATTAAGATAACTGTCATTTAGTTTTGCATTGGTCATGTTTGCACTTACAAAACGCGCCTTGTGGAGACGGGCGTTCTCTAATCTGGCATTACTGAGATCAGCGAAATTAAAATCGGCGCCGCTTAGTTTAGTGTCGCTGAGATCCGCACCGCTAAGATTCGTGCGTGTCAGGATG
>CALZHD010000104.1 GCA_945787155.1 uncultured Gammaproteobacteria bacterium
CCATATCATCGATAAGGAAGTGAGGGCTTTTGCTGATCGTAACTACGATCGCGCGAAAAAAATCCTGGAGGAGCATGAAAAAGAGCTTCATATGATGGCGGATGCATTGCTCAAATATGAGACCATCGATAGCAGCCAAATTGATGAAATTATGGAAGGGCGTGAGCCTGGGCCACCTAAGGGCTGGGGGAGTGACTCAGACCCTAGTACCGGGGCAGGCAATGGCCCTGATCTAGAGGCATCCGGTGATAATGACGATGCTGTTAAAGATAAGAAAGAAGGCTCTGATAGTAAAATAGATGGTGCTGCAGAGCAACACTGATTAGCTTGATCAGCTCTGAGCGCATCGCACTCCCGTAAAGTTATTTTTACGGGGGTGTGATGTGATCCTTTATGTCGATACTTACAAATCTTACTTGCCCTGCTGTCATGGGTATCCTAAATGTCACCCCCGATTCATTTTCTGATGGGGGTGATTTTTTTTCGCCTGAAAAGGCGTTGTTACATGCTCGCCAGATGGTTAAAGAGGGGGCGGCAATCATTGATGTCGGCGGTGAATCAACTCGTCCCGGCGCTGCTATTATCTCTATCGATGAAGAGCTATCACGTGTCATACCGGTGATTGAGGCGATACGCGCAGAAATAGATACGCCTATCTCAATTGATACGAGTAAAGCGGTGGTTATGCGTGCAGCGGTTGAGGCCGGTGCATCGATGATTAATGATGTCAGAGCGCTACAGGAAGAGGGTGCGTTGGAGGCAGCAGCAGAATTACAGGTGCCGGTCTGTTTGATGCACATGCAAGGTGGGCCGCAGACCATGCAGCTTGCACCGGATTATGATGATGTGGTGTTGCAGGTTAAGTCGTTTTTGCATCAGCGGATTGAATGTTGTATTGCAGCGGGAATACCACGTGAGTTGTTGGTCATCGATCCCGGCTTTGGTTTTGGCAAGGAACTGGTTCATAACCAGGTGCTGCTCAAGCGCCTCAATGAGCTACTTGAATTTGATGTGCCGCTATTGATCGGCGTTTCTCGTAAATCTATGATTTCGCAGATGTTGGACCTGCCAGTTGATGAGCGCCTTTATGCTAGTATCGCCCTGGCATCTATAGCGGTATGGCAGGGTGCATCGATCATCAGGTCACATGATGTGGCGACAACGTTACAGGCGATTCGCGTAAGTTATATGTGTAGAACCGCAGAGAATTAGAGTATGTCTGAAAAAAGAAATAAACGTTATTTTGGGACTGATGGTATTCGTGGCAAAGTCGGTGAGGCGCCGATTACGCCTGAATTTATACTCAAGTTGGGCTGGGCCATTGGCCGCGTGATGAAGCGTGATGGTCTCGAACGTTACATGCGCAGGCGGGGATTGTGATCAGTGCTTCACATAACCCTTTTTATGACAATGGCATCAAATTATTTTCATCGGAAGGGACGAAGCTCCCTGATGAGATTGAGTTTGCGATTGAAGATGAGCTGGATAAGCCGATGGTGACGGTGGACTCCAGACATTTAGGCAAAGCCAAACGTATCGTCGATGCTGCGGGTCGCTATATCGAGTTTTGTAAGAGCACTGTTCCCGCCAAGATTGAGCTGAGTGGTGTAAAGATCGTAGTCGACTGCGCACATGGTGCGACCTATCATATAGCCCCTAATGTATTCAAAGAGTTGGGGGCGACTGTTATTGCAATAGGTGATGAGCCAAACGGCCTCAATATTAATCTGGATTGTGGTTCGACTAAGCCAAAGGGATTACAGGCAGCCGTTGTTGAGCATCAAGCTGATATCGGTATTGCGCTCGATGGTGATGGTGACCGCCTCATTATGGTGGATCACAAGGGTGAAGAGGTCGATGGAGATGAGCTCCTGTTTATCATCGCGGAATCGAGACGTAAGACGGATGCATTGGTGGGCTCAGTGGTGGGTACTGTGATGAGTAATCTTGGGCTGGAACATGCATTGAAGGAGAGAAGTATAGGATTTCAGCGCGCACTGGTGGGGGATCGCTATGTGATGGAGGTACTGAAGAATGAAGGATGGGTGCTTGGTGGCGAATCTTCCGGTCACATCCTCTGTCTTGATCGAACCACGACAGGCGACGGCATCGTTTCTGCGCTGCAGGTAATCTCGGCGATGTTTGAAAGTGATAGTAGCCTCCATGAGCTCAAGTCTGGAATGAAGAAATACCCACAGCACCTGGTGAATGTCCCTGCGGATAAATCTTTCGATCTAGCGGGGAATGATGTGATAAATCAGGCGATCCGCGGCGTGGAAGCTGAATTGGGCGATAGTGGTCGTGTGTTATTGCGTCCCTCCGGCACAGAGCCAGTGGTCAGGGTGATGGTGGAAGGGGTTGAAACCGAACAAGTGACAAGGCTTGCGAATCAGTTGGCCGAAGTCATCGTTGAGGCTCAAAAAAATAAGTAGATACAAAAAGATACAGGTTATTTTGAAAGCAGTTTATTGATATAGAGTGCTTTTAGAAGTGCTTTAATGACATCTGTGAGAAAGCCTCTTTTTTGTTGTTTTTCCAAAGTTTACGTTGATTTATCGAGCGTGTAACGGTACCCTTTTGCGCTTCGTTTTGACGTGGCAGGTTTATGAAAGGGAACAAAAATATGCGTCGACCACTCGTCGCTGGAAACTGGAAAATGAATGGCACTCGACAAAGTGTTGTGGCGCTGATTGATGGCATCAAAGCTGGACTTGGTGATGATGCAAATACCGAAGTATTGGTTTGTCCGCCCGCACTGTTTATTGAGTCTGTGAGTTCGCGGCTTGAGGGTAGTGATGTAAAGCTGGGTGCGCAAAATGTCTGTCAGGAACCGGTCTCTGGTGCCTACACGGGTGAGCTTTCTGCATCAATGCTGATGGAATTTGGCTGTAATTATGCCATTATTGCCCATTCTGAACGACGCCATATCTATGGTGAGAGTGATGAGTTGGCGGCTGAACGGCTGGCGGCCGCAGTTGCTGGCAATGTGACGCCGATATTGTGCATTGGTGAGTTGCTGGAAGAGCGCGAAAATGGCACCACCGAGCAGATAATTGCACAGCAGCTGGATGCCGTGCTAAATCTGGCTAATGGTGTTGAATTGTTGAAAAAGACGGTGCTGGCATATGAGCCAGTGTGGGCGATCGGAACGGGTAAAACGGCTTCTCCTGAACAAGCGCAAGAGGTGCATGCCTTTATTCGTGCTCATCTTGCAAAGCATGACGAAGCGCTGGCAGAGGGTATTAAGATTCTCTACGGTGGTAGTGTTAATGCCACAAATGCAGCAGATTTATTTGGCATGCCCGATATCGATGGTGGTTTGATTGGCGGGGCATCACTCAAGGTCAATGACTTTTTGGCTATTTGTAAGGCAGCCGGTTAATTTAGTTTTTATTTTAAAAATCGAACTCAACGAGTTTGATCTTATTTTTTTGTTAAGGCAGAAGCAATGCAAACAGCTTTACTAGCAGCACATGTCATCATCACGATCGCTTTGGTCGGCTTGATTTTGATTCAGCGTGGAAAAGGGGCCGATGTGGGTGCCGCATTTGGCAGTGGCGCATCGCAAACGGTATTTGGTAGCCAGGGTTCTGCCTCGTTCTTAACTCGAACCACCGCAGCTTTAGCGACACTCTTTTTCCTGACTAGCTTGACGTTGGCTTACTTTTCGACCCAAAGCACAGAGCGTACAAGTATTACCGACATGGTAGCGCCATCTTCGGCTGTAGAGACTTTAGTGCCTGAGATTAATAACTCCCCAACGGATGTTCCGTTGATACCGTCGCAAGAGCCAGCAGCGGCGCTTGATGACATCCCAGTGGTAGATGTGCCACCAGCCCAGTAGTTGTACTTACTTGTAAATAGTTTTTGGGGGGATGAGTAAAATATAGCCGATGTGGTGGAATTGGTAGACACGCCGTCTTGAGGGGGCGGTGGCGCAAGCTGTGCCGGTTCGACTCCGGCCATCGGAATTAAGATGTAAATATATTCCTTATAAAAATCATGATTATAAAATCTTAAGGAATGATTGATGGCTTATTGGATGACTGCTTGACACAGCATTATTCACTAGCCTAGACTCGATTTTCTGGATTTGCGTTATGGGGATGCGAAGAGGCTGATAGCCAGCCAGAACGAAATGCTTAGAATCAAATAATAATAACGATTAACTGACTTTGAGAGAAAGTTCAGTTTCATACGACGCGGGTGACGACTACACATGTTAGAGAATTACCTTCCTATACTTGTGTTCCTTATTATGGGAGCAATTTTTGGTATTGCGCCGATGTTGGCTGGCTTTGTGCTGGCCCCTCATCGTCCTGACAGCGAAAAGCTCTCACCCTATGAGTGTGGTTTCGAGGCGTTCGAAGATTCACGCATGAAATTTGATGTGCGTTATTATCTGGTTGCAATCCTTTTTATTATCTTTGATCTGGAAATTGCATTCCTTTTCCCATGGGCAGTGGTGCTTGATCAAGTAGGCATGTACGGCTTTATGGCAATGGTTATCTTTCTGGCGGTGCTGGTCGTCGGCTTCATCTTCGAGTGGAAAAAAGGGGCGTTGGAGTGGGAATAGAAGGGATCCTGGAAGAAGGTGTTGTCACCACTTCTGCTGATAAGTTGATTAACTGGGCCCGTACCGGTGCGTTATGGCCGATGACATTTGGGCTTGCTTGTTGTGCGGTGGAGATGATGCATGCGGGTGCTGCACGTTATGATCTCGATCGTTTCGGCGTGGTATTTCGTCCAAGTCCACGTCAGTCCGACGTGATGGTGGTCGCGGGTACGCTGGTGAATAAAATGGCACCGGCGCTGCGTAAGGTCTATGATCAGATGGCTGAACCTCGTTGGGTTATCTCGATGGGATCATGTGCCAACGGCGGTGGCTATTATCATTATTCCTATTCAGTGGTTCGTGGTTGTGATCGCATCGTCCCTGTTGATATTTATGTGCCTGGCTGTCCGCCGACGGCTGAGGCATTGCTTTATGGCGTGATCCAGCTACAAAACAAGATCAAACGCACCAATACAATCGCACGTTAAGAGTATAAATTTATGCCTGATAAGATTCAGACATTAGCTGCGCACGCCCAGTCGAGATTCGAGGGGATCTTGACTGATAGCGTTGTGAGTCTCAACGAACTGACTATCGAAGTACCTAACGGCAATATTCACGAGGTCTGTCAGGCATTGCGTGATGATGCTGAATTTGCTTTTGATATGTTGATCGATATCTGTGGTGTTGACTACCTTGAATATGGCGAAGAACAATGGACAGGGGCGCGTTTCGCAGTGGTCTATCACCTGTTATCGCTCAAACATAATCACCGTATCCGAGTGCGCACATTTCTCGATGACGATGCCCCACGTACTCGTTCTATAAGAGATATCTGGATTGTGGCAGACTGGTTTGAACGGGAGGCGTTCGACCTGTTTGGTTTTCTATTTGAAGGTCACCCTGATCTACGTCGTATCCTGACAGACTACGGTTTCATCGGTCATCCATTCAGAAAAGACTTCCCACTGAGTGGTAACGTTGAAATGCGTTATGACCCTGAAAAACAACGTGTCATCTATGAACCCGTCGAACTTGAAGAGCGTATTTTGGTTCCTCGCGTAATCCGTGATGACAACCGTTATATCGCGGAGCAGGGTGGCGAGGATTAATCATGGCTGAAATACGTAACTACACACTGAACTTTGGTCCACAGCATCCATCTGCGCATGGTGTATTGCGTCTTGTACTCGATATGGATGGCGAAGTGATTGACCGTGCCGATCCGCATATTGGCCTGTTACATCGTGGTACCGAAAAGCTGATGGAGACCAAACCTTATATCCAGAATATCGGGTATATGGATCGTCTCGATTACGTTTCGATTCTGTGTAACGAACACGCCTATGTGTTAACGATCGAGAAGATGCTGGGTCTCGAAGTACCACTACGCGCACAGTATATTCGCGTAATGTTTGCTGAGATTACCCGTGTGCTGAACCACCTGTTGTGGGTGGGGGCACATGCGCTTGATATTGGCGCGATGACTATCTTCCTTTACGCCTTCCGCGAACGTGAAGATCTGCTCGATTGTTATGAGGCCGTTGCTGGCGCGCGTATGCACGCCACCTACTTTAGACCGGGTGGCGTTTATCGTGACCTGCCAGAGGTGATGCCGAAGTACGAAGCTTCGAAGTGGCATAACGCTAAAGAAGTGGCGAAGATGAATGAGAATCGACAGGGTTCACTGCTCGATTTTATCGAAGATTTTACTAACCGTTTTCCTGGACACCTGGATGAGTATGAGACGCTGCTGACTGACAACCGTATCTGGAAACAGCGTACGGTTGGGATTGGCGTGGTAGACCCGGAGCGTGCTAAAGAGCTTGGTTTTACTGGCGCCATGTTGCGCGGTTCCGGTGTTGAATGGGATCTGCGTAAAAAGCAGCCTTATGATGTTTATGATCGCCTCGATTTTGATATACCGGTCGGTGTGACGGGTGACAGTTATGATCGCTACCTGGTACGGATGGAAGAGATGCGTCAATCAAATCGCATCATTCGTCAGTGCATTGACTGGTTACGTGATAACCCCGGTCCGGTGATGGTAGATAATCAGAAGGTGAGCCCGCCTAAGCGTACGGAGATGAAGGGCGACATGGAGGCGTTGATTCATCACTTCAAGCTCTTTACAGAAGGTTTTTGTATCCCTGAGGGTGAGGCCTACGCGGCCGTTGAACATCCGAAGGGTGAGCTTGGTGTTTATATGGTTTCAGATGGTGCTAACAAACCCTACCGGGTGAAGATTCGAGCACCGGGCTTCGCTCACATGGCTGGGCTTGATGAAATGGTACGCGGCCATATGCTGGCAGACGTCGTGACGATACTTGGTACGTTGGATATTGTGTTTGGAGAGGTTGACCGCTAATGGCACAGGCTGAGAATAAGAGTTCACTCATATCGCCCGAGGTGTATGAGAAGATCGATAGCTGGATTGTAAAGTATCCGGCGGATCGCAAACAGTCGGCCGTGTTATCGGCGTTGACTATCGTGCAGGAAGAGTGTGGTGCAGGCAGTCTGACCACTGACTTGATGGATGCCGTGGCTGCCTATATCGAAATGCCTGAGATTGCCGTCTATGAAGTAGCCAGTTTTTACAGTATGTATGAGCTGGAACCAGTGGGACGTAACATGATCTCCGTCTGCACCAATATCTCCTGCATGCTGTGTGGCGGTGAAGAGATCGTGCGTCATGTAGAAGATAAATATAGCGTTAAGCTCGGTGAAACAACTGCTGATGGCAAGTTTACATTGAAGCGGGAAGAGGAGTGTTTGGCCGCCTGTGCAGGGGCACCGATGATGACCGTTAATGGCCATTATCATGAAAAGCTGACCCCTGAGATAATTGACAGCATCATTGAGGGGCTGGAGTGAGCGCATGAGTAAATTGACCGAAACTCAAGTCTGCTTTGATACGCTCCAGTTTGATGAGCCGTGGACACTGGAAAGTTACCTTAAAGTCGGTGGCTATCAGGCATGGCAAAAAATTCTAAAAGAAAAGACTTCGCCCGAAGAAATTATCGATAATATTAAGAAGTCTGCACTGAGAGGACGCGGCGGCGCAGGTTTCCCAACTGGCCTCAAGTGGAGCTTTATGCCACGAACTGCACCCGGTCAGAAATACATTGTCTGTAACTCTGATGAGAGTGAACCAGGTACCTGTAAAGATCGTGATATCTTGCGTTTTAATCCACATGCGCTGGTTGAAGGGATGGCGATAGCGGGTTATGCGATTGGCGCAACCGTCGGTTATAACTACATGCGTGGCGAATTCCATCATGAACCATTTGAGCGCTTTGAACAGGCACTTGAAGATGCACGTAAATCAGGCTTTCTAGGTGAAAACATTCTCGGTTCAGGATTTGATTTTGAACTGCATAGCCACCTCGGCGCGGGCGCTTATATTTGCGGTGAAGAGACTGCGCTGCTCGAATCGATGGAAGGCAAAAAAGGCCAGCCAAGATTCAAGCCACCATTTCCGGCAAATTTCGGACTCTATGGACGTCCAACCACGATTAATAATACCGAAACACTGGCATCCGTCCCTGCCATTATGAGAAATGGTGGTGAGTGGTTTCTCAATCTAGGTAAACCTAACAATGGTGGCGTAAAGCTCTTTTCTGTCTCTGGACACGTTAACAATCCCGGTAACTTTGAAATCCCGATGGGGACACCATTCAAAGACCTGCTGGAGCTGGCCGGCGGTGTGCGTGATGGACATAAACTTAAAGCCGTTATTCCTGGTGGATCATCAATGCCGGTGTTGCCTGCAGATGTCATCATGGACTGCACCATGGATTATGATTCGCTCTCTAAAGCGGGCAGTGGTCTCGGTTCTGGGGGGCTGATCGTGATGGATGATTCCACCTGTATGGTCAATGCGCTGTTACGTATCTCACGCTTCTATTATGCGGAATCCTGTGGGCAATGTACCCCATGCCGTGAAGGGACCGGTTGGTTGTGGCGCATCATTCAGCGTATCGAACATGGAGAGGGACGCCCTGAAGATCTGGATCGTCTCGTACAGACTGCAAACCGTATCGAAGGCCGTACCATCTGCGCCTTTGGTGATGCAGCCGCATGGCCGGTGACCAGTTTTATCGAACGCTATAGAGAAGAGTTCGAGTACCATATAGAGCATAAACATTGCATGGTTGGGCCTGGGTCAAAACCGGATAGTAAGTCAGAGGTGGCCGCATGAGTGCATCACCAGAAACAATTGAAGAGATCTCGGTCAGCATCGAAATCAATGGTGAGACCGTAAAGGCACGCCGTGGCGACATGTTGATTGAAGCGGCAGATGAAGCGGGTGTATCCATACCTCGTTTTTGCTATCACAAAAAACTTTCAGTCGCTGCAAACTGTCGTATGTGCCTGGTTGAAGTGGACAAGGTACCCAAGCCGTTACCGGCCTGCGCAACACCCGTGACCGAAGGGATGAAGGTCTTTACCGCCTCTCACAAGGCGATTGAAGCGCAGCAAGGGGTGATGGAATTTTTGCTCGTTAACCATCCACTCGATTGTCCGATCTGCGATCAAGGTGGTGAATGTGAATTGCAGGAATTTTCGATTGGTTACGGCGGTACGCACTCCGGTTATTCTGAAGATAAACGGGTCGTAAAGGATAAAAATATTGGCTCATTGATTGAGACTGAGATGACGCGCTGCATACACTGTACACGCTGTGTTCGTTTTGGTGATGAGATCGCCGGTGTACGTGAACTGGGTGCAACAGGCCGTGGTGAGAACTTATCGATTGGTACATACATCGAGAAATCACTGCAATCAGAAATGTCTGGTAACGTGATTGATCTCTGCCCGGTCGGCGCTTTGACCTCAAAACCATTTCGCTACACTGCACGCGCATGGGAGATGGAGGAGGGGTCGTCAATCGCGCCACACGACTGTGCCGGTTCAGCGATCAATGTAAAGATTCGTCGTGACCAGGTGATGCGTGTTGATCCGCGTGAGAATGAGAGCATTAATGAAGTCTGGCTATCGGATCGTGACCGCTTCAGTTATGAAGCGTTGAATGGCGAAGACCGTTTGACGGTGCCGATGATTAAACAGGACGGCTACTGGCAGGAGACAGACTGGTCGACAGCGCTTGAGACTGCGGTCAAAGGGATTCAGGCAGCATCAAGCGGCAAGCTGGGAGCCTTGGTTTCACCCAGTAGCACAGTTGAAGAGATGCACCTGTTGCAAAAACTGGTGCGTGGACTCGGTAGCTTAAACATCGACCACCGTCTACGCCAGCTCGATTTCACTGCGCAGGAGAGTGACCCAGCGATGCCTTGGTTGGGGGAGGCGATTGAATCGCTCGATAACACCAGTGCTGCGTTGCTGATCGGTTCTTATCTGAGAAAAGAGCAGCCGATCATCAACCATCGCCTGCGCAAGGCTACCCGCAATGGCGCAAGTGTGATGGTGGTGAATCCTGTCGACTACGACTTCAACTACCCATTGAAAGAGCGCGTCATCGCATCTCCTGCTGGAATGGAGCACGCGTTGGCGGCGATTGCTAAAGCAGCGATCGCGCAATCGGGTAAAGAAGTACCAGGCGAGCTGACTTCACTGTTAGATCAGACAACGGTCGATGCAGTACACAAAAACATTGTTGAGACATTGAGTGCTGGTAAGCAGAGTACAGTGCTGCTTGGTACGCTCTCGACACTGCATCCTGCTTACTCAACGCTGCGTGCACTTGCGACGGTGATTGCAGAGCACACAGGTGCGTCGCTGGGCTATCTAACGGCTGGAGCTAACAGCGCAGGTGCTGTGATTACGGGAGCACAACCACATCGCACCGTTGCTGGCGAGCCACTGACAACCTCTGGTTTGAATGCATCCGAGATGATGACGCAACCACAGGATGCCTATATTCTGCTCGGGGTTGAGCCTGAACTGGATTGCGCCAACGGGGCGACGACTGTGGCTGCGTTGAGTGATAGTTTTGTTGTCTCGTTAACGCCTTTTGTGAGCGATGCGATGAAAGCGTACGCCGATGTATTGTTACCCGTTAGTGCCTTCACTGAGACCTCGGGAACATTTGTTAATATCGAAGGTATCTGGCAGAGTTTTAGCGGTACCGTGCCACCTAAGGGTGAGGCGCGTCCCGCGTGGAAGGTATTGCGAGTCCTGGGTAATCTCTTCAAGCAGGATGGGTTTGAATATGTTTCCTCAGAAGAAATACGTGATGAAGTGGCTGCCGCTGCGGCTTCACTTAAACCATCGAATGCGATGGCGTGGAACTGCCCGCAGAAACTGTCAGCACTTGAGAGTGGCGTGACTCGTATTGCCGATGTGCCGGCTTATGCGGTTGATAGTATCGTACGACGTGCTGCATCATTGCAGTCTGCAGATCAATCTTCTGTTGCCACTGCCTATATCTGTGCCGAAACGGCGACGGATAACGGCTTGCAAAATGCAACTGCTGTTAGCGTAACCCAGGCCGGGGTGGAGGTGACTGTGCCACTGACCATTGACAACCGTGTTGCGCAAGGGTGCTTGCAGCTGTCAACAGGGCTTGGTGAAACGGCTGGTATGGACCTGAGGAATACAAAAATCGATTTGGCACAAGCCGAACTAGACAAGGTAGGGAGCTGAGTAGAGCCATATGATTGAGCTACTACTATCATTCTGGGAGATGGTGCCTGCAGGGTTACAGACGCTGTTGATTATCGTTTTGAAGATCGTCGTGATTGTGGTGCCGATCATGTTATCGGTCGCCTATATCACGCTGGCCGAACGTAAAGTGATTGGCTATATACAGGTGCGTATCGGGCCCAACCGCGTTGGACCACGAGGGACATTGCAGCCGATTGCGGATGGCCTGAAACTGATCATGAAAGAGGTCATC
>CALZHD010000105.1 GCA_945787155.1 uncultured Gammaproteobacteria bacterium
AATCGACGCGCCTAAACCATCCTTATGCTGCCAGTTCTGCCATTTGCCGCCGCGGTACAACGCCAGCCCCTCTTCGGTCGCCAGCCAGATATCACCATTCAGCCCCTCTTCGACACCATAGACCCAGCGGTTAGGAATACCGCCGTCGGTATTCTCAACGGTAAACATGTCCCACTTTGAGCTATCGTCAAGGTCACCGCCACGGATGCGATTGGCACCGGACCAGGTGGCGATCCAGACATCACCATTGCGGGTCTTTTGCAGATCATAGACGAACTGGTCTGCCAGTCCATTGGGGATGTTGTAATTAGTCCACACGCTGGTCTCGATATCCATCACCGAAAGGCCACCCCCGTAAGTGCCCACGGCAAGCTTGTCATCGAGTCGACTGACATGAAAGACACCGTTGGAGAGTACCCCTTCAATACGGTTGTCGAAGACATCGTATTTATCATTGATGGTGTTGTAACGAATCACACCACCCGAGGTGCCGATCCAGACATATTGACCATCCACCACCAACCCCTTCACGTTACGATTACCCACGCGAAAGTGGGCAAACTTACTATCGCCCGTGAGTTGTGTGGCTGGGGTCTGTGCATTGCCACCTCGGCCTGCAAGATTGGCCTGCGGTGTCGATGGCTGCTGAAAGGTACTCATCGGCGCTGCAGGTTCATCGTCCATCGTCGGATGATTAAGCGGCACCTGCGCCCCAGGCGGCAATTCACCCGCAACCATACTGCTATTTGCGGGTAAACGCTTTATATTTGCGACCTCATTACTCGCCTGCTGTGTGCCCAGCATATAGCCGCCGACCACCATAAAGCCCATAATGATCACCACCACCGCTAACGCCTTGAAATTCAGATTCACATCTCTCACCTTTTGTTCAATTCATTCCAGTTACGAGCAGAACAGACTCACCCTGGAGCCTATTCACCATAACCGATACGGGTCACTCCACCACGCGTGCCCGCCCACACCTCGCCCGCAGGGAGCGCTATTACTGTATAGACATTGTCATCGATCAAACCGTTCCCGGTACCTTTAGAAAAAGTCTGCCATGCCTGACCATCAAAACGCGACAATCCATTATTAGTGCCGAACCAGAAGACACCACCGCCGTCCTGCGCGATACTGTAAACAACGTCGCCCGCCAGCCCATCTTCAGTGGTCAGGCTCTGCCACCTCTCACCATCATAAAAACTAACCCCACCGCCCCATGTGCCAGCCCACACTTTGCCATCAGCCGCCACTAGCACAGAGAAGACATAGCCAGGATTATAGGTCTGCTGCCCTTCGGAGAGCACACTGAGGTCATGCCGCTCACGCGTACCCAACCCGGTATTCTGACTCACTGGCAGATTGTTTTTATTGGGCGCGCCGACCCCATCTTCATGGGTAAACGCATGCCAGGCGGTGCCATCAAACATCGAAATACCCCCCTCGGTGCCGAGCCACATACGCCCCTTATCATCACTGGCGATGCCGTAGACCCATTCATTGACCAGCTCTTTCACATAGGTTGCAGTAAACTGATCATCCGCGCGATTGAACTGGTTCGCGCCCCCCCAGGTACCGACCCACAACGAACCATCTTGCGCTTCTCCAAAGGAGTAAACCCAATAGTCAGCGAGACCATGCATGGGGAAAAAGGTCTTCCATTCGCCATTACGATAACGTGTCATGCCACCACCGTTAGTACCAAACCACTTGTTATCCAGACTATCGACCATGATGCTAAAGACATATTCATTGGCAAGCCCGTCACTGCGCGAATAAGTGGCGCGCATGTCATAACTGTCGAGATCAATCTCAAGCACACCGGCAGAAGTCCCTACCCAGATCGCCTTGTCATGCCTGTCGATCGCCAGCGAACGCACAAATACGCCATCACCGACACCAAATGACTCCAGCACACGCGGTAGACTACTGCGGGTGCTGCCTTCGCTAGCAGCGACAGATTCAACTGCCTGACTCGCAGGCGTGGTCGAGGCAACGGATGCGGTGACTGATGCGCCTGCCCCCTGCGCTTGAACCTCGACGCTTTGTTGCGCCATGGTCGCGGGAGCCGCAGCACCATTAGTATCGCTATCGGCACTGGAACAGGCTGCCAGTAACAGTGTTGATGACAATGCCAGCAAGGCCAGGGTTAAGCGATCACTCATCGACGCAGTTTTCTCAGGTAGGTAATGACATCGGAGATCTCATCATCCTTGAGGGTCGCTCGAAAGGCGGGCATCATTCCTTTACCATTGGTGATCTTTTCCACCAGCCCGCCATCCGCCTTCAACAGGCCTTCGCCACGTGAAAAATCGGCAACACCGGGAAGATTACTCTTACCGCTGGCACCGTGGCATTTCTTACAGTGCTGATTGTAAACCTTGCCGCCATTGGTCGGGTCACCCGCCATCGCTTGCGGCGCGCCGATCAACATCACGCAACACAGCAGTGCGACGCCCCGACAGCCGACCCCAATCCTTCTCAGCAAATGGCTTGTACTGCTCATGATCATCTCTCCTCGTTCATTATCGCTACCCGCAAAGATTACGACATTATTCTCTCACATCCTGATGCAGGATACCCTGTAACGATGCTGCATCACCCGCGTAGGCCGCTTCCAGCGCTGCAATCACCACCGGACTGTCCCACTCGCGTTCACCCTCAATGCTGATCAACAAGCGGCCATCCGGTCCGATCAGATAGGTATCGGGATACCCCTGCACCCCCAGTCGGTCGCGCGCAATCTCCATTTGCAGATCAATATAACTGACCAGCCTGATCTTACGGTCGATCAGGTATTCACGTGGATGGTGCTTGTCATCGTCAACCGACAACCCCAACACCGCGAAACGTTCAGGGTCGAGCTGTTCAGCAAGACGCTGCAGACTCGGTAGTTCGTTACGACACGGCCGACACCAGGTAGCCCAGACATTCAGCACTACCAGCTTACCGCGCAGTTGTGCGATCGGTAGATCTTCCCGATCCAGCCCCGCTAGTACAACTTCAGGAAATGGTTCACCCGGCTTGATTCGATGAGAGGAATCAGCGACTGGCTCCTGCCCCATCTCGCACGCCGTTAGCAACAGCGCCAGCAATGACAACAGTAGCGTTCGGTGCACCGTTAATCTCCACATAGCCAGTTCACACCCTACGTAACAAATAGCGCGTCGATATGGATTGACTGTCCGCTAAGGAATCACCTCATCAATCACAATCTCGATACCGGCGGTGCCGATCTTCACGTTCTGGATACCACCCTGCATGTCGCCGCTTTGCGGGGTCGCATTACCACTACGTGAAATACGCGCCATCACCATCACTTCTGAGGCGCTGGAAAGGTTCATTGATGCGTCCATCGCCATCGAATCATCCAGGGTAAATTCTATCGGCATTTTACCCGCTTCGGTTCTCAGGATCGCCAATGGCATACGAGGCCCCTGCATCGCACGCGCAAAGATATAGATGGTATCGGTGGGCAACACCTCTGCCGCCAGTGACTGCGACAGGGTCACGACACCGCTCACCGTTGCCCCGGCAGTCGGTTCGCCAGTGCCGGGAATAGCGCCCTGGCTCGTGGTATCCGCTGAAGGTGCACCCGCACCGCCATTAGCATTGTTGCGCTGTGCCAACATCAGCTGTTCAGTCTCAGCAATATTACCGGCCATCGTTCTCGCCGTCTGAGAATCGGGCGGCAACATCGCGAGGATACGCTTCCAGTAGATCAACGCATTTTCGAAGTCAGCGCGCTCATAGGCCGCGGTACCCGCCAGCCACAACGCCTTCTGATTCTGTGGATCGAGATTCAATGCACGCATGATCAACTGCATCGGGCGTCCTTCAAGGGTCTGTTCACCACTGCTCATCGCCATCGCGTCGGCATAATCGGTCAACAGTTGTGCATCGTTATCGACAATCGAAACGGCTTTTGAGAATGCCGCCACCGCATCGCCATAACGGCTCAAGGCATAATAGGAACGGCCCAGCATCGCCCACCCCTGCACATCGCTCGGGTCCTTTTCAAGGCGTGCAGAGAGCTGGCTGACCATCTTGGCAACCTGATCGGTCATCTCTTCCTGTGTCATGTCTTCAGCAACCTTAGGCGCTTCCGCAACATCAACTGGCACCACCAGTTCCGGTTTACCAAAGGTAAGATAGAGGGAGAGCGAAGTGGCGATCACTATCACTGTAACAACCGCCGCCGTCACATTGCTAACACCTGCTACTGTCACCTTTTCACCACTACCAGCGGTATCGGTCACGTCTTCTAACAGACGGCGCTCTAATTCCTGCTTGCCCTGCTCACACTGATCCTGAGTAATCACATCATTGAGCAGGTCCTGCTCCAGTTCTGCAATCTGGTCTTTATAGACAGAGACGTTGAGCGTATCCCGCTCAACCACACTCTCGCCCTCACCCAGTGTTCTAACCCTCTGCAACAGCGGCGGTAGTAAAAACAGCAGTGCCGCGATCGTCAGCAGCGCTGCTACAATCCAAAAAATAATCATGCCTTAAATTTCCCCTGATCCACGCTTTGCTGGCCTGTTTTTACCGGCCTGCTTTTATTTATTATCCAACAGGGACTCTGCCCGTTTACGCTCTTCATCACTCAATGGTGCGGTGTTTATCGTGCGCTTACGCCGCTTCAAATGAATGAACAACACCAACGCTCCAATCGCTAACAAGGCAAACGGCCCGATCCACAACGGAAGTGTTGTTGATTTTACCGGCGGACGAAAGAGGATGAAGTCACCATAACGCTGCACCATGAATTCGGTCACCTCTTCATCACTCTTGCCCTGATCCATCTGCTCACGCATCTCATTACGTAGATCGATCGCAAAATCAGACTGCGAACCACCCAATGACTGGTTTTGACACACCAGACAGCGCAACTCATACGCCAGCGCCATCACACGTTTTTCCAGTACTGGGTCCGCTGCCATCGTCGCGGCTTCTTTGGCATGCGCAACAGGCACTGCCAGTATGATTGCAACCATCATTAAACAAGCAACCAGCTGTTTCATCCCTGTAACTCCTTCACTAATGACAGCACTTTAGTCTGTAACGACTGTGCCGTGACCGGCCCAATATGTTTGTAACGAATGATGCCCTGCTTATCGATCACATAGGTCTCCGGCACACCGTAAACCCCATAGTCCATCCCGACACGACCATCGACATCATAGGCACTCGCGACATAAGGATCACCCAGTGCGCGTAGCCACTCGAGTGCATCACCACGCTGGTCTTTATAGTTCAGCCCCACAATAGGCACGATACCCTGGCGACCTAGCTCCACAAACAGCGGATGCTCGTCACGACAGGCACGGCACCACGAGGCCCACACATTGAGAATCCACACCTTCCCCTTCATATTTTCAGAGGCAAACTGCAACTCAGGACGATGTAGATCTGCTACGGTAAAGACGGGAGCCGGCTTATCCACCAGCGGCGACGGCACTTCGCGAGGATTGAGGTAAAGGCCTCGCCCCAGAAACCACACCATCACCCCGAACACCGCCAGCGGCAGCAGATATTTCAAATGACGCGTCATCAGACCTCAGCCTCCCGCGCAACCACCGGAGTACCACCCACCGCGCTGTTGTCATCACTTTTAGCGCTCGCCATCTTTTTGTTGTCAGCCGCTTTGCGACTGCGCGATGCCAGCCGGTAACGACGATCACTAACCGCAAGCAGTCCACCGAGCGCCATCAATCCGCAACCGCCCCAGATCCAGTTCACAAATGGCTTATGATAGATACGCACACTCCATGCGCCGCCACTGACGGGTTCGCCAAGCGAAACATAGAGATCACGGGTAAAACCACTATCGATTGCGGCTTCGGTCATCGGCATGGTCTGCACGTTATAGATGCGTTTTTCAGGGTGCATCAACATCACGTTATTACCATCCTTCATCACCTGGATATAACCACGGGTTGCCTGATAGTTAGGGCCCGCCTGATCGACGACGCCATCGAAGCGGAAGGTGTACCCCCCGACATTCGTCACATCACCGATATCCATACGCACATCTTTTTCAGTCTCATAACCGCCGATCAACGTCACGCCGACCACAAAAACAGCCATCCCAAAATGGCCCATCTGCATCCCGTAGTAACTCATCGACAGCCCCTTCAGGCCATTACCGCGTTCTGCACGTCGCATGAAACCCATTATTATCGTGATCACAATCCACATCGCCATCAGCAGACCGACACTGACCATCACCTGCCACTCGCCCAATGTAAATGGCAACACCAGCGCCACCACCAGCGCCACACAGAAGGCCCAACGCAGCAGTCGCACTAACTCGCCCAGGTTCGCCTTTTTCCAGCGCACAAACGGTGCCAGTCCAATCAAAAAGAGCAGCGGCATCATCAGTGGCACAAACACAGAATTAAAGTAAGGAGGTCCGACCGAGATCTTGCCCATATCCAGCGCATCGAGTAACAGCGGATAAAGGGTCCCGAGCAGCACCGTACCACACGCAACGATCAGCAGTACATTGTTACTCAGCAGCAGCGTCTCACGCGACAGCATCGAGAACTCGCCGCCCTTGCTGACACTCGGTGCACGCACCGCATAGAGGAACAGCGACCCCCCAATCGTGGCCGCAAGAAAGCCGAGAATATAGACACCACGCGACGGATCGGTGGCGAAAGCGTGTACTGAAGTCAATACACCGGAACGCACCAGGAATGTCCCCAGCAGACTCATCGAAAAGGCGATGATCGCCAGCAGTACCGTCCAGTTCTTGAAGCTGCCGCGTTTTTCGGTCACCGCCAGTGAATGAATCAGCGCGGTACCGACCAACCACGGCATGAATGAGGCGTTTTCGACCGGATCCCAGAACCACCAGCCGCCCCAGCCAAGCTCGTAATAGGCCCACCAGCTACCGAGCGCAATCCCGATGGTCAGAAAACACCATGCAGCGGTGGTCCACGGACGAGACCAGCGCGCCCATGCAGCATCGAGACGCCCGCTGATCAATGCGGCAATCGCAAAGGCAAACGCCACCGAGAAACCGACATAGCCCATATAAAGCATCGGCGGATGAATAATCAGCCCTGGATCCTGCAGTAACGGATTAAGATCACGGCCATCAAGCGCCGCCGGAATCAGGCGATCAAACGGGTTAGAAGTCAGTAGAATAAAAAACAGAAAGCCAATGGATACCATGCCGAGCACACCAATCACGCGCGCCACCATCTCGTCCGGCAGGTTTTTACTCAACATCGAAACCGCAAAAGTCCAACCACCCAGCATCAACGCCCATAGCAATAGAGAACCTTCATGGCCACCCCACACCGCTGCAACTCGGTATTGCACCGGCAACTGTGAGTTGGAATGAGTCGCCGTGTATTGCACAGAAAAATCATTCACCACAAACGCATAGGTAAGACAGCCAAAGGCGATCAGCACAAAGGCAAACTGCCCCTGTGCCGCCGG
>CALZHD010000106.1 GCA_945787155.1 uncultured Gammaproteobacteria bacterium
AGACTTTTATTAGCTTCACACGTATACGAATCAGCCATTGAAGGTATTATGGTGACCGATGCCGATGCTATCATTCAATCAGTTAACCCCGCCTTCACCACGATAACAGGCTACTCTGCAGAGGAAGTCATCGGCAAAAATCCTCGTATTTTACAATCTAACAGACAGCCAAAAGAGTTTTATAGCAAGATGTGGGAAGCCATTCAAAAAACTGGTCGCTGGCAAGGTGAAATATGGAATCGACGAAAAAATGGCGAGACGTTTCCGCAAAGATTAACTATATCATCAGTGACGGATCTCAAGGGTAATATCACGCAACTCATCGGGATATTTTATGATATTACTGAGGTTAAGGCCAAGGAGGAGTTAATGCAGCGCCAGGCCTACCATGACCCACTCACAGGCCTGCCTAACCGTTCATTGTTTAAAGACAGGCTTAATCATGCCATTGTTCGCGCTCGCCGTAACGACATTAAGCTTTCAGTGTTATTTATTGATATAGATAATTTTAAGAGCCTCAATGATTCTCTTGGGCACTACGCTGGTGATCTATTTTTACAACAAATCAGCAAACAAATAAGAACCTGCCTTAGAGAAGAAGATACTGTGTCTCGTTTTGGAGGGGATGAATTCACCGTCTTTATGGAAGATAATAATGGTGCTGAAGAAGCGCTGAAAGTCGCAGAAAAGATTCTTGGTTTATTCCGGAAGCCCATCATTATTGATAACAAGGAAATATTTCTTGGCGCCAGTATCGGTATTGCGAACTATCCCGATGATGGTGTCAATACCGATACACTATTAAAAAATGCTGACGCGGCCATGTATCATGCCAAGGGCAGGGGGCGAAACAATATTCAATTTTTTCAGTCGGAAATGGCGGGTCACATCAAAAAGAGAATTGCTCTCGAAACGAATCTCAGAAAAGCTTTAAATAATGAAGAGTTTTATATTCACTATCAACCCATTGTTGACTTGAACAGCAACGCGATTACGTCACTGGAAGCACTTATACGCTGGAACCATTTAGATACCGAGTTATTACCCGAGCAGTTCATCCCATTAGCGGAGGAAAGTGGCTTGATCGTTCCTATTGGGGAATGGATGATGCGTCAATCATGTAATCAAATATCAGAATGGATTAAAGACGGGATACAGGGTGTTTCTGTTTCGGTTAATCTCTCTGCTCGACAATTTCGTGAAACAAAATTAATTTACAATATTGAAAAAATTCTTGAAGAAACGCAGATGAACCCTGAGCAGCTTCATATTGAGATCACAGAATCTATTATGATGGGTGATATGAACTGCTCAATTGAAACACTAAAGCGCTTTAAGGAAATGGGTATTCGCCTCTATCTGGATGATTTTGGTACCGGCTACTCGTCCCTTACCTATTTGAAAAGGTTACCAGTGGATGCGTTGAAACTTGATCGCACTTTTATACACGGTATCATTGACGATTCGGATGCTACTCAACTTGCGAGTAACGTCATCTCGATGGCTAAAGATTTACGTTTAGAGGTAATAGCCGAAGGGGTAGAAAACCAGGAGCAACTTGATTTTCTCAGAACTACAGGTTGTGACAGGGTTCAAGGTTTTCTATTTCACAAACCACTTCCTGAGGACGAGATCCGTAGAACTTTGTTACAAAATGAGCATAAGAAGGGTATCTATAATTAATGATTTAAGGGTCGTGATTTGTGATTTAGAATCGATGGGGTCAGAGTCGTTGGTTTTTTATCATGACCCAGTATTTAGCAAGTAGCCCGGGCTGAGCTTCCAGCGAAACCCGGGGAATGTGGCACTGTCCTCCCGGGTTTTACCCCAAGGGCACTTCCTTTGAGCGCACTGAAAGTTCAACCCGGGCTACATTTAAAATACAGCGTTAGGGAGTCTTAATCCCTTACTCAATTCATCTACCCTGACTTATCCACCGGCTCTTCCAACGACCGCGCCAGCTTTTCAATCGGCTCCAATGTATCGACTGTCTTATTGGTGCTAATCCCCATCTCATTAAACTTGCGTGCGCCGCTGAGTACCTGTCGTTCAAACGATCCGACGGCCTTGTTGTAGTGTTCGAGACTGTTGTCGAGGCTCTTGCCCACCTTGTTCATGTGGCCGGTGAAGGTGCAGAGGCGTTTGTAGAGGTCTTCGCCGAGGTCGCGAATCTTTTCGGCGTTGTCGGTGATCGCTTGTTGGTTCCAGCCAAAGGCGACGGCGCGCAGTAGCGCAACGAGACTGGTGGGTGTGGCGAGAATGACCTTCTGTCGCAGCGCATCTTCCAGCAGGCTGCTATCTTTCTCGAGTGCTGCGCTCAAGAAATGATCGCCGGGAATAAACAACACGACAAAATCTGGGCTCTGTTTGAACTGCCCCCAATAGGCTTTACTCGCCAACTCACGGACGCGCTCGCGTACCTTACGTGCATGGTGTTGCAGCTGCTGTTCGCGATCATGATCGTTATCGGCTTCAATCGCATTGAGATAGGCATCGAGCGGCGTTTTAACATCGATTACGATCTCTTTACGCCCCGGCATGCGCACAATCATATCGGGGCGGATGTTACTGCCTTCTTCGGTGGTGGTGTGTTCCTGTTCAAAGAAGTCGCAGTGCTCGACCATGCCGGAGAGTTCGACCAGCCGCTTCAACGTCATTTCCCCCCATTGGCCGCGTACTTCCGGACGGCGTAGTGACTTCACCAGGTTGCGTGTCTCACCGTGTAGTAGCTGTTGTGTCTGCGCCATGCCCTCAAGGTGCTTACTGATAGAGCCGTACGATTCTTTGCGTTCATGTTCGATCTGGCGAATCTGTTTGTCGGTTTTCTCTAACAGTTCTTTGATCGGTTTAACCAGATGTTCGAACGACTGCTCTTTTTTATCCAGTTCGCTCTTCGCCTGCACATTGAACTGTTTGAGGTTTTCCTGTGCCAGTTTGAGGAACTGTTCGTTGTTGCTTTTAAGTGCTTCACTCGATAGCGCGTTAAAGGTGTCGGTGAGTTGAGCGCGATTTTTTTCAAGCGCGGTGATCTTTTCCTCTGCACTGCTGCGTTCCATTTCCAGGGTAGTGTTGAGCGTGCTGTTCTCGCGTTGCAGTTCGGCGATCTGTTTCTGCGCGCGCAGGTGTGCCAGCAGTGCGCCGATCAGCAGTGACACGGCGGTGGCGATGGCAATAACGATGTAGCTTGTGGTGGTCACGTGTTTAGCTCTCTTGATTAAACCTGATTCAGATTAAAATGCTGTTGCCATTCGATGATTTCACGTGGGTGCTCGATCATGCCATCGGCACCCCAGTCCGCGGGGTCATCGCCTTCACTAATGTAGCCAAAGAGCGCGGCCAGTGTTTTCATGCCGGCGCGTTGTCCCGCTTCGATGTCGCGTCGTGCATCACCGACGTAGATACATTCGGCGGCACTCACCCCCATCAACTCGCAGGCGTGGTGCATCGGTTGTGGATGCGGCTTTTTATGTTTGACGGTGTCGCCACTGACGATACAGGCGGCGCGCTGTGCAAGTCCCAGTTCTTCCATTAATGGATCGGTCAGCCACGATGGTTTATTGGTGACGACGCCCCATAATTGACCGCGCGCTTCAATCGTCTCCAGCAGTTCAGTCATGCCGGGAAAGAGGGTGGTCTTGTGGGTGAGGTGGTTTTGGTAGATGTCGAGAAACTGCTGTGTGAGTTGTTTGAATTTATCTGCCGGCACGGCATCGCCGAAGCCGAACTCAATCAGTGCATTGGCACCATTTGTAACGATCGGGCGGATCTGCTCAAAGGGTAAAGTATTACGGCCTTCACTCTGCAACAGTTTGTTGAGGGTAAACGCGAGATCCTGTGCAGTGTCAGCCAGGGTGCCGTCGAGATCGAACAGGATGTGCTGAATCGTGACGCGCTCGCGCTCTGTTATACGTGTCCCTGGCACGAGCTTTAACGTGCCATCTGCTGTGTGTGCATCATGTAGTTGACGTCGATATCACGGCCCAGTGAATAGCGTTTGTTCAGTGGATTGTAACTGAGGCCGGTAATGTCATGAATGGTTAAGCCAGTCGCGCGCGCCCATGCGGCGAGTTCTGATGGGCGAATGAACTTGGCGAAATCATGGGTCCCTTTGGGGAGCATTTTTAACAGGTATTCGGCACCGACAATCGCAAACAGATACGCTTTAGGATTGCGGTTGATGGTGGAGAAAAAAATATGTCCATCGGGTTTGACCAGTGTGGCGCAGGCCTGAATCAGTGAGGCCGGATCGGGGACATGTTCCAGCAGTTCCATGCAGGTGACGACGTCGAAGCTGTGGGGCTGTTGTTCCGCAAAGGCCTCGGCGGTGGTGCGTTGATAGTCGACTGTAAGGTTCGATTCGTATAGATGCAGTTTGGCCACTTCGATGGAGGGCTCGGACATATCGATGCCGCTGACGAGCGCGCCGCGCTGCGCCATGCTTTCGCTGAGGATGCCGCCGCCGCAACCGACATCAATCACCTTTTTGCCTGCGATGCCACCCGATTTCTCATCGATATAATTAAGCCGCAGCGGGTTGATCTCATGCAGTGGCTTGCACTCACCATTGGTATCCCACCAGCGGCTCGCCATCGCCTCAAATTTGGCGACTTCGCTGCGGTCTACGTTGTGGCCTGCGTCGCCATCGAAGTCGTGGCTGGTCTCTGTCTGTTGCATCATCGTTCTCTATAAATTATGCGTTATGCGGCTTTACTGTTGTCGATTTACTGCTGTTGGTCGCTGGCGGCGATCTTGTCGCGCCATAGCCGAGTCTTGTCGAGGATGTGGTTTTCATCCAGTGTCGTCAATGCGCGTTCCTTTAATAGATGGCGGCCGTTGACCCAGACGTGGCTTACTTTATCACGATTGGTGGCGTAGACGATCTGCGAGATGGGATGGTAGAGCGGTTGCGACTCCAGTTCGCTGAGATCAACCGCAACCACATCGGCCGCCTTGCCGACGGTGAGTGAGCCGGTCTCTTTATCGAGCCCCAGCGCGCGTGCGCCGTTGAGTGTCGCCATCTGCAGCGCGGTGGCGGCGGGGATGGCGCTGGCATCTTCGCCAACCGCCTTGGCGAGCAGTGCAGCGGTGCGCATCTCGCCAAACATATCGAGGTCGTTGTTGCTGGCTGCGCCATCGGTGCCGAGGGCGACGTTAACCCCGGCCTGGTGCAATTTATGAATCGGGCAGAAGCCGCTGGCGAGTTTGAGATTGGACTCGGGGCAGTGGACCACATGCGCCCCGGCGGTGGCGATGTGTTCGATCTCGTCATCCGTCAGTTGTGTCATGTGGACGGCGATCAGGTGCGGGGTGAGTAGTCCCAGTGCTTCAAGGCGTTGCAGTGGGCGCTGGCCACTCTGCTGTTCGGCCTCATTGACCTCGTGTGCCGTTTCGTGGAGATGGATGTGCAGCGGCACGTCGAGTTCTTCGGCGTACATCTGTAGCCTTTTGAGTGGTTCATCGGAGACCGTGTAGGGGGCGTGCGGCGCAAAGGCAGTGGTGATCAGTGGATCGTGACGATAGTCGTCATGCACCTTGAGTCCTTTGGTGAGGTACTCGTCGGGGCCGCTGGCCCATGCGGTGGGGAAGTCGATCATGATCAGGCCGACGGCGGCGCGCATGCCGCTCTGGCTGGCGACATGGGCGACCTCATCGGGGAAGAAATACATATCACTGAAACAGGTGGTACCGCCACGCAGCATCTCGGCAATCGCGAGGCGTGTGCCGTCGTGGACAAAATCGCCGTTGGCCCATTTCCCTTCGGCAGGCCAGATGTGGTCATTGAGCCACTCCATTAGATGAAGGTCATCGGCGAGGCCGCGGAACAGTGACATCGCGGCGTGGGTGTGGGTGTTGATAAGGCCGGGGATCAGTGCCTGATCATCGAGTGTCAGTTCGGTTTTCCCCTGGTATTGTGAGCGCGCTTCGTCAGTAGGCAGGATGGCGACAATGCGGCCGTCGTCGATGGCGAGACTATGGTTGTCGTGCACGACGTCAGCAGGTTCGACCGGAATGATCCAGCGCGCATGAATAAGGGTGTCGATCTGTTTCATATAAGATGTCCGTCTGTACTTATCAGGCGGCAGTATAGCCCAGATGGACTGTATCTGGTCAGGAAGAGGTGGCGGGTGAAAGGGTGTACGTGAAGCTGGGCGGGAAATTGGTTGAGTGTGGCACGCTACATTGAAAGCGGTTTCTGTACCAGGTGGAGTTCAACGCGACGGTTGCGCTTGCGGCCCTGGCGCGTCCAGTGCTCGTCGGCAGGGTATCCTTCTCCCCAGCCGACGGTGTGCATCAGGCGAGGCGCAACCCCTTTATGCCTGAGATATTCGCGTACCACAAAGGCGCGCTTGGCGGAGAGTTTGGCGTTATAGGCCTCACTGTCGGTCTTATCGGCAAAGCCACTGATTAGCAGTCGTTCGGCTGCGTCGTTGTTGTGTAGATAGGCGGCAATATCGTTGAGGATCAGTTTGGCGCGGTTATCGAGCGCAGTGCCGTCATGGGAAAATAGAACGCTATTAAGGGTGATGAATTCTAGTGGGGCCTTCCTCGGGATGAGAATGTCGATGATGGGTTGGGTGGCAACAGGTTTCGGCGACTCAACCTCAACAGCGGGCGCTGATACCTCTTCCAGTGGCTTTTCTCCCACGAGGATGACGATGTTGTTGCCGCCCTGTGCAACGAGTGGCATGCATAGTGCTGTCAGCAGTGTGCCGATGGGGAGCCAGGTGGTGAATCTTTGTCTGTCCATGCTTGAAATATCGGCCATCTGCCAAAGCTCCTTAGTCCATCGGAGGTTCTCGGTCAGTTTAGCGTCGCTCGTGCCATCTGCGGTAAGATGTCGATCCGGTGAAAATCCGGTAAAAATGACGCGCTTTTTTGGTTTACATTGAGGTTTTGATATGACGCAGCGGCAGGTTGAGCAGGTTCGGGCAGTAATCTGGGAAGATGGGGTGTTGAGATTGCTGGATCAGCGCCTGCTGCCCCAGCAGCAGACTTATATAGTGTGTGCAGATGTTGTAGCAGTGGCAGATGCTATCCGCGACATGGTGGTTTGAAGCACGCTATATAGAAAGCACGGAAAATTGGCGCCAGGCGCTTGAGGCCGATTTGACCTTGCTGGCCGAATCGCGGCCCACGGCGGTCAATCTCTTCTGGGCGATCGAGCGCATGCGGGGGTTGATTGATACTCTTGATGGCGACCCGCGCGCAGCGCTGCTGGCTGAGGCGTGTCGCATCGATGCCGAAGATCTGGCGGCAAATCGTCATATGGGTGAGCTGGGCGCGGCATTGATTGAGCAACGTTGCGCGGTGATGACCCACTGCAATGCCGGTGCGCTCGCTACCGCGGGTTACGGCACCGCGCTGGGGGTGATCCGCTCGGCTCACGCGGCGGATAAGGTGAGTCAGGTCTACGCTGATGAGACCCGGCCCTGGATGCAGGGTTCGCGTCTGACGGCATGGGAGCTGTTGCAGGACGATATTCCGGTGACGTTGCTCGCCGATGGTGCTGGCGCGCACTTGATGAAACAGGGCGAGGTGAAGTGGTTGATCGTGGGTTCGGATCGTATTGCCGCCAATGGCGATGTCGCCAACAAGATCGGTACCTATCATGCGGCGATCAGCGCCCGGTATCACGGCGTGAAGTTGATGGTGGTGGCACCGACTTCGACCATCGATATGTCTCTCGCCACGGGTGAACAGATCCCGATCGAGGCGCGTAGTGAGGATGAGCTGCTCGCTTTTGCAGGTCAGCAGGTAGCGGCCGAGGGCGCGCGGGCGTGGAATCCGGTATTTGATGTGACCCCGGCCGAGCTGGTCGATGCAATTGTCACCGAGCGCGGGGTGGTGTTGCAGCCGAATGCAGAAAAAATGGCTGCATTGATGGCGGGCTGACCCTGGATTTATTCGGGATTTATCCCGGATATATTCGCTGTCGCAGCCATGACTTTACTATCACCCTGGGGTCAGGGCTGGCTTTGAGTTGAAAAAGCGCTCAGAGCGACGCTACTGCGCTACAAAGGTGCGATGCCGGTCGGGTTTATGGTATTATTTCGCGCTTGATACGAGAGGGCCGGTTGTGGTCGGAAACGAGCGGGAAAATACCCGCCAACCGGACCTCGTCAGTGAAAATAAGCCAGCGCAGATGCTACATCAGACATTTAATACGCCATTCAGACAGGACAGATTGATTCCCCGATGAGCGAGATCGCCAAAGAGATACTCTCCACTAATATTGAAGAGGAGATGAAACGCTCCTACATGGAATACGCGATGAGCGTCATCGTGGGGCGTGCCCTGCCGGATGTGAGAGACGGTCTGAAGCCGGTGCATCGCCGCGTGCTATATGCGATGCACGGCCTCGGTAACGACTGGAACAAGCCTTATAAGAAGTCGGCGCGTGTGGTCGGTGATGTGATTGGTAAATATCATCCGCACGGTGACTCTGCCGTCTACGACACGATCGTGCGTATGGCACAGCCTTTTTCACTGCGATACATGCTGGTCGATGGGCAGGGTAACTTCGGTTCGGTCGATGGTGATTCCCCGGCGGCGATGCGTTACACCGAGGTGCGCATGTCGAAGATTGCGCACGAGATGATTGCCGATCTTGACAAAGAGACGGTCGATTTTACCCTCAATTACGATGAATCCGAAAAAGAACCGGTGGTCTTTCCGGCGCGTATTCCCAACTTGCTGATCAACGGTTCGGCCGGGATCGCGGTGGGATTGGCGACCAATATCCCACCACACAATCTGACCGAGGTGGTCAACGCCTGTCTGGCGTTGATCGATGACCCCGAGCTGGGTATTGCACGACTGCTCGATTTTATCCCCGGACCAGACTTTCCAACTGCGGCGATCATCAACGGCGTGCGTGGTATCCAGGAGGCCTACTACACCGGCCGTGGCCGTATCCATATTCGGGCACGCAGCCACTTTGAAGAATATGGTAAGCACAATGATCGTGAGCGGATCGTGGTTACCGAATTACCGTATCAGGTCAATAAAGCCAATCTATTAGAGAAGATTGCACAACTGGTTCGAGAGAAGAAACTCGAAGGTATCAGTGAGTTGCGCGATGAATCTGATAAAGACGGTATGCGGATGGTGATCGAGCTAAAACGCGGTGAAGTGACCGAAGTGGTGCTCAATAACCTCTACAAGCACACCCAGATGCAGAATGTGTTTGGCATCAACATGGTTGCGTTGATCGATGGTCAACCGAAGCTGCTGAATCTGAAACAGATACTGGAGGCGTTCATCCGTCATCGCCGTGAGGTGGTCACACGTCGCACGGTGTTCGAGCTACGCAAGGCGCGTGATCGTGCCCATATCCTCGAAGGGCTGGCGGTGGCACTGACCAATATCGATGAGATCATCGCGCTGATCAAGGCGGCACCTAATCCCGCTGAGGCGAAGAGTGGCCTGGTGGCAAAGTGCTGGCGTCCCGGTGCGGTACGCGACATGCTCGATCGTGCGGATGCCACGGCACGCCCTGAGGAGCTGGCGGCAGAGTATGGACTCAGTGATGAAGGCTATCGTCTTTCGCCGACGCAGGCGCAGGCGATCCTTGATCTGCGACTGCATCGCCTGACAGGGCTTGAGCAAGATAAAATAATCCAGGAATACAAAGAGATACTGGGTGTAATTGTGGAGTTACTGGAGATTCTGACTAATCCGGATCGACTCATGCAGGTGATCCGTGACGAGCTTACAGAAGTGCGTGACCAGTACGGCGATGCACGTCGTACCGAGATCCTCGCATCGTCTCACGATCTGACGCTGGAAGATTTGATCAGTGAAGAAGATGTCGTCGTGACGTTGTCGCATGGCGGCTATGTGAAGGCGCAGTCGCTTGATATGTACCAGGCGCAGAAGCGTGGTGGCCGTGGCAAGTCAGCGACCAACATGAAAGATGAAGACTTCATCGACAAGTTGATCATCGCCAATACCCACGACACGATTCTCTGTTTCTCGAGTCGTGGCAAGGTTTACTGGAAGAAGGTCTACGAGCTGCCGCAGGCGAGCCGTACTGCGCGCGGCAAGCCGATCATCAATCTGTTGCCGCTGGAAGAGGGCGAGCGCATCAATGCGATGTTGCCGGTGCCTGATTACGATGCCAATAAATATGTGTTGATGGCGACCAGCAGTGGTGTGGTTAAAAAGACCCCGCTGCCTGATTTTTCACGTCCACGTTCGAACGGCATCATCGCGCTTGAGTTACGTGAAGATGACTGCCTGATCGGGGTCGATATTACTGACGGCACAAGAGATGTGATGTTGATGACCAGTGCTGGTAAGGCGATCCGCTTTAGCGAAGAAGCCGTGCGCCCGATGGGCCGTACCGCACGTGGGGTGCGCGGTATCAAACTGGCACCGGGGCAGGCGGCGATCTCGCTGATCATCGTCGATGAAGGGAGCGTGCTGACCGTCACCGAGAAGGGCTATGGCAAGCGCACCTCGTTTGATGATTACCCAGTTCACGGCCGTGGTGGGCAGGGTGTGATCTCGATCCAGACCTCGTCGCGTAACGGTAATGTGGTGGGCGCTTGTTTGGTACTGGATGATGATGAACTGATGTTGATCACCAATGGCGGCACGCTGGTACGCACCCGCGTCAATGAGGTCTCCGTGCTGGGGCGTAATACCCAGGGCGTGCGCCTGATTCGCCTGAGTGAAGATGAGAAGCTGGTGGGACTGGATCGTATCGCAAATCTCTCGACTGGCGATGTTGAGGATGATGCTGAGGCGGCTGCTGATGTGGATGGTGTTGACAATAGCGACGCGCCACAAGTTCCCAGTAAAGATGAATAATAGTTTATAACTATCTGATTTTTAAAGATACGATTTAGAAGGAAGTCACGATGTCACGTATTTACAATTTTAGTGCAGGGCCAGCTTGCCTGCCTGAGGCGGTGTTACAGCAGGCGCAACAGGAGATGACTGACTGGCAGGGTTGCGGCATGTCGGTGATGGAGATGAGTCATCGCGGCAAGGAGTTCATGTCGATCGCGGCGCAGGCTGAGGCCGATCTGCGTGAGCTGATGGCGATCCCTGATAACTATAAGGTGCTGTTTCTGCAGGGCGGCGCCAGCGCGCAGTTCTCAAATGTGCCCGTTAATCTGCTGCGTGGCAAAAAGAGCGCGGACTATATCTACACCGGGCAGTGGTCGAAAAAGGCGATTGCCGAGGCGAAGCGTTTTTGTGATGTCAACGTAGCGGCGAGTGCTGAAGCGAGTAATTTCAGTGTGTTACCGGCACAGTCTGAATGGTGCGGTGATGTACCGCTGGTGGCCGATCTGTCATCGACAATTTTATCGCGTCCGATCGATGTCTCGAAGTTTGGTGTGATCTACGCCGGTGCGCAGAAAAACATCGGTCCTGCTGGGTTGACGGTGGTGATCGTGCGTGATGACCTGATCGGCGAAACCGTACCGGGCATGCCGGTGCTGTGTGATTACAAGATCATGGCGGACAACGATTCGATGTACAACACCCCGCCGACCTATGGCTGGTATCTGGCTGGGCTGGTCTTTGCGTGGTTAAAGAAGAATGGCGGGCTGAGTGCGATGGCTGAGGTCAACGAGCGCAAGGCAAACAAACTTTATGCGGCGATTGATGATTCCGATTTCTATGCCAATCCAATCGACCTGAATTGTCGTTCGTGGATGAACGTACCGTTTACACTCGCCAATGCTGAACTCGACGCGACCTTCCTCAGTGAAGCGAAGGCGGCGGGGCTGGTGACACTCAAGGGACATCGTTCGGTCGGCGGGATGCGCGCCAGTATCTATAATGCGATGCCGGAGGCGGGTGTCGATGCGCTGATCAGCTTTATGGCTGATTTCGAAAAACGTCAGGGATAGGTCGCCGTCACTATGTTTAAAATCCAGACACTCAATAACATCTCCGATCTTGGCCTGAATCGTCTACCGAAAGGCCAATATAAGATTGATGATGAGCTCAATGAGCCGGATGCGATTCTGGTCCGTTCTGCCAAAATGCACGATATGGCGTTGCCTGCGTCGGTCAAGGCGATCGGCCGTGCCGGTGCCGGGGTTAACAATATTCCGGTAGATGCAATGACTGAACGTGGCGTGGCGGTGTTTAATGCGCCGGGTGCCAACGCGAATGCGGTGAAGGAGCTGGTGCTGGCGGGGATGCTGCTGGCGAGCCGTAACATCTGTCAGGCGTGGGACTACGCGCGCAACCTCGAAGGTGACGATGCCAGCATCCACAAGCAGGTTGAGGCTGGCAAAAAGAATTATGTCGGTTTTGAGCTGCCGGGGCGTACCCTGGGCGTGGTGGGGCTTGGCGCGATTGGGGTGCAGGTGACTAATGCAGCACTCAAGCTTGGTATGAATGTGGTGGGTTACGATCCCAGCATTACCGTGCGCAGTGCGTGGCGTCTGTCGGCTGAGGCAACGCAGGCACATAGTATCGAAGAGCTGCTATCGCAGGTTGATTATGTGTCGTTTCATGTGCCGTTGGTCGAAGCAACGACTCACATGATCAACGCCGAGCGCATCAAACTGATGAAGGATAATGCCGTGGTGTTGAATTTCTCGCGTGACGGTATTGTCGATGATGCGGCGGTGTGTGATGCGATTGAAGCGGGCAAGCTCTATTCCTATGTCTGTGATTACGCCAGCAACACGTTGAAGCGCCATGAGCGTGTTATTACGTTGCCGCATATTGGCGCGTCGACCGCTGAGGCAGAAGACAACTGTGCAGTGATGGTCGTCGATCAGATTCGTGATTATCTGGAGAATGGCAATATTGTTAATTCGGTTAATTTTCCTGAGGTGGTGATGCCGCGTACTAATGGCTCACGCATCGCGATTGTCAATTCAAACGTGCCTAATATGGTGGGGCAGATCTCAACCGCGATGGCCGATGCCAACCTCAATATCATCGATCTATTGAATAAATCTCGCGGTGAAATTGCTTACACATTGGCGGATGTTGAGGGAGAGATTCCCGCCGCGGTGATTGATAAGATTAAAGCGATTGATGGTGTGGTGTGTGTACGGACACTATAGCTTCTCTGGTTTGGGTTTGACGTCATGACAGATAATAGTGGCCTGCAAGCGGTACGGGTGCGCATTGATGAGATCGATGAGAAGATTCAGGCGCTGATTACCGAGCGTGCAAGATGCGCAGAGGAAGTGGCGCGTCAGAAGGGTAGCGGTGCCGATGTGGTCTATTACCGTCCGGAGCGTGAGGCACAGGTGTTGCGTACCGTGATGGCTCGTAATGAGGGGCCGCTGAGTGATGAGGCGATGGCGCGACTCTTTAGAGAGATTATGTCGTCGTGCCTGGCGCTACAGTATCCGATGAAGATTGCATTTCTTGGGCCGGTGGGAACCTTTACCCAGGCGGCGGCCGATAAGCACTTTGGTAATGCAGTGACGACGGTACCGCTGGCGGCGATCGATGAGATCTTTCGCGAGGTGGAATCGGGCAGTGCGCACTACGGTGTGGTGCCGGTGGAGAACTCCACCGAAGGGGTCGTTAATCATACGCTCGATATGTTTATGAACTCACCGTTGAATATTTGTGGTGAGGTGGAGCTGCGTATTCATCATAATTTGATGAGTAAAACGCGTGAGCTGAAGTCGATCAGGAAACTCTATGTACATCATCAGGCACATGCACAGTGTCGTGGCTGGCTGGATGCCAATCTGGTTGGCATCGACTACGCCGTGGTCAGTAGTAATGCAGAGGCTGCCAGATGTGCCGCCGAAGAGGCCGGTGCGGCAGCGATCGCCGGTGACAAGGCGGCGGAGATCTACGGACTGGAGATCCTGGCGAGCAATATTGAAGATGAGCCCGATAACACGACCCGTTTTCTGGTGATTGGCAATCATCTGGCGCAGCCCAGCGGTAAGGATAAGACTTCGCTACTGGTCTCGACGGCCAATAGTCCGGGTGCGTTGCACAAACTGCTGAAGGTGTTTGCCGATAACGATATTTCGATGACGCGTATCGAGTCACGCCCATCGCGGCGTGGTATGTGGGATTATGTCTTTTTTATCGATATTGAAGGGCATGTGCAGTTGCCAGCGGTGGCGGCGGCGCTAAGTACGTTGGGAAGCGGAGGCTATATGGTCAAGGTACTCGGTTCGTATCCCGATGCGGTGCTGTGAGACACAGTCGCGCTCGCAATCAATTATACAAATAGACGTTAACAAAATTTAAGATTATTCAGGATTAGGAAAAATAACATGATCATTATCATGAGTACAAACGCTGCGGATGAGCAGGTGAGCGCAGTTGAAGAGAAGCTAGCCCAGATGGGGTTGAGCTCCAATGTATCACGCGGTATTCAGCGTATTGTGATCGGCGCGATCGGCGACGAGCAGGCGGTTGACCAGGAGGCGCTTGAGGCACTGCACGGCGTTGAGAAGGTGGTGCGGGTGATGAAGCCGTATAAGATCGTCGCGCGCGAGTCGCATGAGCAAAATACCGTGATCGATGTCGCTGGTGTTCCAATTGGCGGCAATACGGTGCAGGTGATCGCCGGTCCCTGTTCGGTCGAGACCCCGGCACAGATGGCCGCCTCTGCTGAAGGTGTTGCAGCAGCGGGTTGTCGTTTGATGCGTGGTGGTGCATTCAAGCCGCGTACCAGTCCCTATTCTTTTCAGGGCGTTGGGGTAGATGGATTGACGATGTTTCGTGAGGCGGCGAGTCAGCATAATCTGCCTATCGTCACTGAGCTGATGGACGTGCGCATGCTCGATACCTTTCTTGAAAATAACGTCGATGTGATCCAGATCGGTACTCGCAACATGCAGAACTTTGATCTGCTCAAAGAGGTTGGCAGAACTCACGTGCCGGTGATTCTGAAACGCGGCATGAGCGCCACGATTTCTGAGTGGTTGATGTCGGCCGAATATATCGCTGCAGGGGGTAATCACAATATTATCTTCTGTGAGCGCGGCGTGCGTACTTTTGAGACCGCGTACCGTAATATGCTCGATGTCACTGCTATCCCTGTATTAAAACGTGAGACACATCTGCCGGTGATTGTCGATCCAAGTCATGCCGGTGGTAAGGCGTGGATGGTGCCGGAGTTATCACGCGCAGCGGTGGCGGCGGGTGCCGATGGCCTGCTGGTTGAGATGCATCCTTGTCCGCAGGATGCGTGGTGTGATGCCGATCAGGCGCTGAGTCCAGCTGAGTTGTCGGCGTTGATGGTTGAGCTTGGCGGTATCGCACGGGTGATTGGGCGCGATATCTAATCCCGCGTCATAGAGCATGGCTACCACTATCACTACCGCTGCTTTTTCCAGTCAACGATTAACGATTATCGGTGTTGGCCTGATGGGTGGTTCACTGGCGCGCGCATTGCGTCGTGCTAACCAGTGCGATGAGATTGTCGGGTGTGGTCGCGATGAGGCACACCTGCAAAAAGCCGTTGAACTGGGTGTGATCGACCGTTATGAAATGGATGTAGCGGCGGCAGTCACGGGCGCAGATATGGTGGTGGTCGCCGTGCCGTTGCGCGCGATGGCATCTGTCTTAAGCCAGATGGTCGCCGGACTCTCACCTGATGTCGTCATCACTGATGTTGGCAGTGCCAAAGGGTGTGTTGTCGAAGAGGCACGCGCCGTATTGGGTAGCAGGTTTTGCGATTTTGTGCCGGGTCATCCTATTGCGGGTACTGAAAAGAGCGGCGTTGAGGCTTCGTTTGCCGAGTTGTTTGATAACCGTGGCGTGATCTTGACGCCGCTTGAAGAGACAGACCCTGGAAAGTACGCACGAGTGCGTGCAATGTGGGAAACTGCTGGTGCCAATGTCACCGAGATGGCGGTGTTGCATCATGATGAGGTGTTAGCGGCGACCAGTCATCTGCCACATCTGTTGGCATTTTCTTTGGTCAACACCCTGGCGAGTCTCGATGAGCGCAAGGAGATCTTTGATTTTGCGGCGGGTGGTTTTCGTGACTTTACCCGTATCGCCTCCAGCGATCCGGTGATGTGGCGCGATATCTGTCTGGAAAATCGCGATGCAGTGCTGGAGGTGTTGCAACACTTTAATAATGACCTCAGGCAGCTTGAGGATGCGATACGAGACAACGATGGCGAGGCGGTGGTCAATGTCTTTACGCGCGCAAAAGAGACGCGCGACCGTTTTTGTGGTTGATCGAGACGCGCTCGTTTTATTCCAGAAATTATTGTGCGGAAATTTTAGTTATGTCAGGTTCAGATTTAGTGTTCAAGGTCTCGCCGGGTGGCCACCTGCAAGGGGTGGTGCGTGTGGCGGGAGACAAGTCGATTTCACATCGTTCCATTATGCTCGGTTCGTTGGCCAATGGGGTGACGGAGATCAGTGGTTTTCTCGAAGGTGACGATAGCCTCGCGACACTGAACGCCTTTCGTGCCATGGGGGTGCGTATTGACGGCCCACAGGATGGTAACGTTACGGTACACGGAGTCGGTATGCATGGCCTCAAGGCACCGGCAGCGCCGCTCGATCTGGGCAATTCAGGGACCTCGATGCGCCTGCTGGCAGGGCTGTTGGCGGGGCAGGCGTTTGATGTAGAGATGATGGGTGATAGTTCGCTCAATTCGCGTCCAATGAGGCGTGTTAGCGTGCCGTTGAGTGAGATGGGGGCGGTTGTTGAAGGGACAGAGGCGGGGACGCCACCCCTTAAGATAAAGGGTGGGCAGCGCTTGAAAGGGATCTCGTATGAGATGCCGATGGCGAGTGCGCAGGTGAAGTCATCGCTACTGCTGGCAGGGCTTTACGCCGACGGTGAGACCTGTGTGACCGAGCCTGCGCCGACACGTGATCACACCGAGCGCATGTTGCAGGGGTTTGGTTATGAGGTGCGGGTCAGTGGCAGTACGGCTTGTGTCAGCGGTGGTGGCGCGCTGCGTGCTACTCGTATCGATGTGCCGGCTGATATCTCTTCTGCCACCTTCTTTATGGTGGGGGCTGCGATTGCGCCCGGCTCAGATGTGACGCTGCAGCATGTCGGCATTAATCCGACCCGTATCGGCGTGATCAACATCCTGCGGCAGATGGGGGGCGATATCGAGGTGCAAAATGAGCGCATCGTCGGTGGTGAGCCGGTGGCCGATATCCGTGTCCGCTCAAGTCAACTGCACGGCATTCAAATCCCCGAGGAGCAGGTGCCGCTGGCAATCGATGAGTTTCCGGCGCTGTTTGTGGCGGCCGCCTGTGCCGAGGGTGAGACGCTGTTGACTGGCGCCGAGGAGCTGCGGGTCAAAGAGAGTGATCGTATTCAGGTGATGGCTGATGGACTGGTAGCGCTGGGGGTTGATGCGACCCCAACGGCGGATGGGATGGTGATCCGCGGTGGCGAAATCAATGGTGGCAGTGTCGATAGCGGTGGTGATCATCGCATCGCGATGTCGTTTGCGATGGCGGCGCTGCGTGCAACGGGCGAGATCAAAATCAGTGATTGTGCCAATGTGAATACCTCATTTCCTGGGTTTGTGCCACTTGCGCGCGATGCTGGACTGCAGATCTCCAGTCAAAATGATGGATGAGGTTTTACGATGAATGAGCGGGTAATTGAATCTGGGGTAGTACCGGTCATTACGATCGATGGCCCGAGTGGCTCGGGAAAGGGGACGGTGAGCCGTATCATTGCGAGTCGCCTCGGCTGGCATTTTCTTGATAGTGGTGCGTTATACCGGCTGGTGGCATTAGCGGCATTGCGTCGCCATGAGGATTTAGCTGGTGAAGATAAAATATCTAGCATAGCCAGAGAGTTAGATGTAGAGTTTAAGGTAGACTCTGGTGCTGGTGAGCCGCAAATCCTACTCGAAGGCAGTGTGGTTGGCAGCGAAATTCGCAGTGAGCAATGTGGTGATGCAGCGTCAAAGGTGGCCGCTTTGCCAGCGGTGCGTGAGTCTTTGTTGGCGCGCCAGCGCGATTTCAGGTGTCTGCCGGGGTTGGTCGCCGATGGACGGGACATGGGGAGCGTGGTTTTTCCCGATGCTAAACTTAAAATTTTCCTCGATGCAAGTCCCGAGGAACGTGCCCAAAGGCGCTATAAACAGTTGAAAGAAAAGGGGATGAGTGCTAATCTTGCCGGTCTTCTAGAGGAGATCAAGGTGCGTGATGCGAGAGACAGGAATCGCAGCGTGGCGCCATTGGTACCTGCAGCCGATGCGATATTGGTCGATTCAACGAATCAAGGTATCGACGAAGTGGTGGCAGGGATACTGGAGGAGTGGTCTAAACTCGTTTGAGTGATGGGCCAAAATTTGTACCGGACGTTCTAACTATTCCAGAGGTCAAAGCAGGATGGGTGTTAGTACGGTTTATTAATTAGATAACCGTGTAAGCGGTTCTTAACAGTCGGGTTCGCTGCGTAGCGCTATGTTTATTTAGCGAGTTTAAGTGGACCAAGGGTTTTTTAATATGAGTGAAAGTTTCGCGCAATTATTTGAAGAGAGTCAAGTAGAACAGTTAATGCGTCCAGGCGCCATTGTGACAGGCATTGTCATGGCGATTGGACCGCCATTGAAGATGGTTTTGGCGAGACAAGACTCTCTCGTGAAAAAGCGAAGCGTGCGAAACTTTGGGACGAACTTGAAGGTGCCCTTGAAAGCAACGCGATTGTGACCGGTATTATTACTGGTAAAGTTAAAGGCGGTTTCACAGTTGAGATCGGCGCGGTCCGTGCGTTTCTACCCGGTTCTCTGGTGGATGTTCGCCCAGTACGCGATACCTCTTATCTTGAAGGTAAAGATCTTGAATTTAAGGTGGTTAAACTGGATCGTAAGCGCAACAACGTGGTTGTTTCGCGTCGTGCAGTGGTTGAGAAAGAGAGCAGTGCAGAGCGTGAAGAGCTGCTGGCGAATCTTCAGGAAGGCCAGGTTGTTAAGGGTGTGGTCAAGAACCTTACGGATTACGGCGCGTTCATCGACCTTGGTGGTATCGATGGCCTGCTGCATATTACCGACATGGCGTGGAAGCGCGTTAAGCAGCCTTCAGAGATCGTCAACATTGGTGATGAGATCGACGTTAAGGTGCTGAAGTTCGATAAGGAACGTAACCGCGTTTCACTGGGCCTTAAGCAGATGGGCGAAGATCCATGGGGTAACCTGACTCGTCGCTATCCTGTTGGCCATCAGGTATTTGGTAAGGTTACCAATATTGCAGACTACGGCTGTTTTGTTGAGATTGAAGATGGTGTTGAAGGGCTGGTTCACGTGTCTGAAATGGACTGGACCAATAAGAACATCCATCCTTCCAAGGTAGTTCATCTTGGTGACGAGGTTGAAGTTAAGGTGCTGGATATTGATGAAGAGCGTCGTCGTATCTCTCTGGGTATGAAGCAGTGCTTTTCAAATCCATGGGAAGAGTTTGCATCCACTCACAATAAGGGTGACAAGCTGACTGGCACCATCAAGTCTATCACTGACTTTGGTATATTTGTTGGCTTAACCGGTAGCATTGATGGTCTGCTGCATCTGTCTGACCTGTCATGGAATGAGGCAGGTGAGGAAGCGGTACACAATTTCAAGAAGGGTGATGAAATTGAGACTGTCATTCTGGCGATTGATCCTGAGCGCGAGCGTATCTCTCTGGGTGTCAAGCAGCTTGAGCGTGACCCATTCTCTAACTACGTCGCTGATCATCCTAAAGGTGATATCGTCAAGGGTGTTGTGAGTGAAGTTGATGCCAAGGGTGCGATTATCACGTTGGCTGATAGCGTTGAAGGGCATCTTCGTTCTTCAGAACTGGCACGTGACCGTGTTGAAGATGCGCGTACTGTGCTAACTGTCGGTGATGAGATTGAAGCTCGCTTCATGGGCGTTGATCGTAAAAACCGCACGATTATGCTTTCAGTGAAGGCGAAAGATGCCTATGAAGAGGCCGCACAGGTTAAAGATTATAGCCAAGCTTCAGCTTCATCTGGTACGACAACCCTGGGTGATCTGCTAAAAGAGAAGATGGAAGGCAATTCGTAATCGATTTATATCCGTCAGGTCTCCCTTATTATTGCAAAATATTGGATAACAAGGGATGATCTGACACATGTGGTCGTGTGTGGCGCTTTATGTATCTTTGGAGCGGAATGAATGACAAAGTCTGAATTAATTGAAATTATCGCGCAGAAGCAGAAGCATTTATCCTATAAGGATATTGAGTATGCGGTGAAAACCATGATCGAGCAGATGGCTCAGTCACTGGCGAGTGGTGAGCGGATAGAGATTCGTGGTTTTGGTAGCTTTTCGTTGCACTTTCGTCCGCCAAGAATGGGACGGAATCCAAAGACGGGTGAACCGGTGCCGCTTTCAGGAAAACATGTGCCGCATTTCAAGCCTGGTAAAGAACTGCGTGAACGAGTGAATGAGAGCATTGGGACAACAACGATTCAGGAGTGATCTTGATCCAGTTGATTTAAGACTCTGTGCCAGGGTTTTATCGAGCGACAAAACTTCACATAGAAGGGGTGTGATGACATGATGAAAGTCTTTTTATTTATTTTTGCGCTGGCCATTCTGATATTAGGTGCAAGCTTTACGTTGCTGAATGCAGATCCAGTTCAGGTAAATTACTATTTTGGTACCGCTGAAATTGCTTTATCTGTGATTCTGGTGGGAACATTGGTCGTGGGCGCATTGATAGGTGTTTCGGCGACGATGGGTAAGATGCTATCTCTTAAGCTTCAGGTTTCTAAGCTGCGCCGTTCATAATGGAACATTAAATATATTGTGTGGTGTGCTGAGGGACTTTTTCATTAGCCGATGCTCAGCTGCACAACGCATATGTTTTAATAAAAGCCCCGTTTTATAATGGGGCTTTTTATTGTGCGGAATGTCAGGAATGAGATACCAGCTAGATTGTTGGTAAGATCGTTTTGGGTCTTTGAGAGGGGTTGTTGTTGGAGGTTGTAGCAATGAGTGAAAATAGAAACAGAGCGATCGATCCCAGGTGTGTTATTGTGGCACTCGATTTTTCAGATGCTGGTGCCGTAATAGAGTTGACGGGTGGGCTTGATGCTGATAGTTGCCGCTTAAAGGTAGGCAAAGAGTTGTATACGCATTGCGGTCCCGCATTGGTAGAAAGGTTAGTCGCTGATGGCTTTGATGTGTTTTTAGACCTCAAATTTCACGATATACCAAACACTGTGGCGGGTGCATGCGCAGCAGCCGCAGACCTGGGTGTGTGGATGGTGAATGTTCACGCTTTGGGTGGTCGTCGCATGATGGAAGCAGCTCGTGCTGCGGTCGAACAGAAGTCTCATCAGCCTTTGTTGATGGCGGTCACTATCCTTACCAGTATGGGCGAGAGTGATCTGCATGAAATTGGATTGTCAGGCTCGGCAGAGGAGAATGTCGTAAGACTTGCGAAGCTGGCCGAACAGTCCGGGTTAGATGGTGTTGTTTGTTCTCCTTTGGAAGTGACCGCGTTAAGCCGAGAGTGTCGCGAAGGTTTTCGGTTTATTACACCGGGGATTCGTCCCGCTGGCACGCAGGCAAATGACCAGAAAAGGATCACTACGCCAACCGATGCACTTAAATCAGGCGCAGATTACCTTGTCATCGGGCGTCCAATCACCGCCGCTGATGATCCTCTGGCTGCACTACAAGCCATTAATGCCGAGATTCAGCTTTCATTTCCCCCTGCTGCTTGACAGCGTATTTATTCTGAGTTTAGCTATCCATACTGGCGTCTGGAAGATGCCAGCTGAGCTTCGTTTCGACGAGGTCTTTTGAATGAATAACATGGAGGTGAACGATGCGATTTTTAAGAAAATTATTGTTGCTGGCTTGTTTGTGTCTGGGGGCGCCAGTTTTATTGGCGGGTTCTATTGATATAAATACGGCGGATATTGAAACGTTGGCTGCGGAGCTTCACGGGGTAGGCTTGAAAAAAGCGACTGAAATAGTGAAATATCGAGAGGCGAACGGTGTATTTAATTCTGTTGATGAACTGACAAAAGTAAAGGGGATCGGTGATATAATTCTTGAGAAGAATAGAGGCCGTATTGTGGCAGATGTGAATGATGATCTTGAGTAGTAGTTCCTGGTAGAACAGGAAGCAGGGTCTGAGGATTGGCTTCCGGTGTAACGGCCGGGAGCCTTTTTACATTTTGTGTTAGAGAATCTAGAGCTAAGAGAAATCGCAGGATAAGGGTAATTGCAGGATAAGGGTGATGGAAAAAGAAAGTAGTGCTGAGCTAATGCGTATCAGGCGTGAGATTGAGGTGGGTAATGACGAAATAAGTCTTATTGATTTGTGGTTAGTGCTTGCCAGGCATAAAAGGACAATTATGATTGTTTTTGCCGTATCTGTGCTTGTGGGATCAATTATCGCCCTTTTAACCCCGAAGCAATATGCCTATTCTACTACGATAGAAATTGCACAAACGTTTGCAGGTGGTGAACGTCGATTGATTGAGTCGATTGAAACTGTTCAAGCAAAGTTGACTGAAATATATATTCCATCTGTACTAGATGAGGCAAAAACTACAAATATAGGCTACGTGGGAGATGTTGATGTGCGGGTGCCAACGGGCAGTGATGTGCTTTTGTTGACTAGCCTTGGGCAGGTTGGTAGTGCAGGGGATATTAAGAAAATGCACTTGTCCATTGTAGGGAGGCTTGCTAATAATCATAAGCCCCTTGTCGATACCATAATGGCTACGTTTAAACAGGATCGTACACTTGTTAAGAATCAAATCGATGAGATAAGAGAAGTGACTAGTGGCCTTAAGCAGCAGGAGGCGGCGCTGTTAATGGCCTCAGAAAGGCTTAAGTCAGATATTGATAGTTTGCATGCCCATCTTGCCGAGGTAGAAACAGTCAACAAGCGTATCATCAGTGAAAGTAAGGCGGAAAATTTGGCCATGAATATCTTGATGACAAATCGTGAATATGACATCAAAGAGAAGCGCTTGCGTTCACTGGAGCAGCGGCTGTATGTAACGATACCAGCAGAGCTTGAGCGTAATAAAGGCGAGGTTGCAGAGAAACAGCGTAGCTGGAGGGGATATCAGATCTCCCTGCGCGCAATAGACGCTAAAATAAATAATCTTAAAAATTCAGGGGCGATATCTTTAGCGACAAAAGCGGTTAATCCTTCTGGTATCGGGAAGCGGATAATTGTTATTCTATCCGCTATGCTGGGGCTTTTTTGCGGTATATTTGCGGCGTTTATTCATGAGTTTATATGCAGGGCTAATGAAGCGTTGAATGATAGTCGATGATTGTTGTGACGCTAGCTGTTTTAAGACGTACGAAGGTGACTCCTGAATGAATATCCAACCTGTGATTTTGTCTGGTGGTGCTGGAACTCGCTTGTGGCCACTGTCACGTGAGTTGTTTCCCAAGCAGTTGCATGCCCCATTTGGGGGGACGTCAACGCTTTTACAGCATACGGTGATGCGGCTGAATGGACTTGAGGCGTCTCAGGACGTGAAGGTTTTGCCACCCATCCTGGTGTGTAATGAAGAACACCGGTTTCTGGTTGCTGAACAGATGCGCCAGATTGAAACAGCGATGAATGGACTGCTGCTTGAGCCGGTAGGAAAAAATACAGCGCCGGCATTAACGCTTGCCGCATTACATGCAAAAAGTGTAGCTGGTGATCAGGTAATGTTAGTGATGTCT
>CALZHD010000107.1 GCA_945787155.1 uncultured Gammaproteobacteria bacterium
GACCAAAGCAGTTCGCTCTGCTGACAAAGCCGCGATATCAGGCAAGGGACGAAGTGGAAAAGCATGGGCATCCCAAGAAGCTTAAGTAAGTGCCATTCGGGTCAGAGCCCTTTACAGAAGGGCATCAAGCAGCTAACTCTCCAAACGAGAGCACCCGAAAAGGGTTCTATCCCTCTAGCCTTCTCTAGACAAGCAAAATATTTTCAACTGGCGCTGAGTTTTCTCAACGGATATTCATTGTGGTACCAGTGCAAGTGAATACTGGAACTCTACGATTCTATTAGAACCATCAGAGGCCATCGTCCCTGCTGTCACGGTGCCTTCTATAATATTAGGAATATTTATACTCGCGACACCACTGGTGACTTGTGTGTTTTGTACAATCGTTCCGGGTGGGCTTACCCAGACTCGATTTCCCGCCACGCCTTCTTCCGCATCGCCGTAGTGCACTGATATTGGCGCGACATTGTTCGATGAATCGACGAACAGATGATAGGCAACAAACTGAGGGGTGTTGTCATCATAGAAGAAATAACCGACTACCGCATTGGCGCGAACACCGGCGACGGCATCAAAGGCGTTTCCTCGTCGGGTAGTTGTCCGCGAGCAAATACAGCCGGGATAGCGTGGAAAGACACCACCACTCGGTTCGCTGTCGACAATGCCGTTGCCGTTCGCATCCCATACCGCGAACGGTTGGACAGTGGGTGGCGTGATGGTGCGCCCTGTGGCTGGGTCTCCCACTTGAATGGATGGTGCTGATAAAGTCACATGTGCTGATGAATTAGGACCTGATTCAGAAACGCCGTTCGGATCGGTGGCCCAAATGGTAACCTCATGGGTTGACTCAGATATTAACGGCATCGCTGATACTCTGCCCTGGCCTGTTGAGCCAATTCCCCTGGGCAGGCTATCCGGGACGAAAACCATCTTTGAAGTGAACCAGGCGGTGCGATTTTCACCGGGAAGATTGAAATAGGTGGCGAGGACGCCGGTTCCACCCAGGTATACGCGGTATCCGTCGGCCGTGGTGTTGTCATCCTCCCATTGCAGGATGATTGCGTTGTCGGTGGCGCGAACCAACGTCAAAGCGGGGGGAGTAAGATTCGAGGATTGAGTCCATAGTGGAGAGGTCGTGATAATAGAGGGTGTCGCGGGTTCGCCGCAATTGATCAGGCTGGGCAGGGTGGGGGGAGATGAATGGCTGAAGGTATAGATTAGGTCATCAAACTTATCCTGACCGAGCCCGCGAATGTCGCTCAGCTGGGAAAGATCAGTGAAGCCAGCGTCGCCCAATGTGGCTCGCTTATCCAGGATGCGTTGAGCCACAGTTAACCCAATGTCGTAGCCCTTTGGTTGAGCACTGTATCCTTTGGTCGGGTCATCAAACACCGGGCCTTCCTGTGGTTCGATGCCAGCGATGTCAAAATCTACGGATGCAGTATTGAGAAACTCGAGGACTCGTTGTTGAATCTCGGGATCAATACCATTTGATGTAAAAGTTGCCATCTCCATCTCCCATGTATCGATTTGACGAGAGCGCCTTATCTATCTGAATCTATCTGGTGAGAATGCCCTTTGTTCTGAATAGAGTCTGGATAGAGACTGGTTCGATGGTGCCCAGATGGATGCCATTGCTTCTCAGGGGTCAGGTAAGTACGATCCCTAGTGGCAGTGCAATCAGCGCACCGAGTAATACGCCTGCCACCAGATCGCTGGGATAGTGGTGTCCCAACGCGAGTCTTGCCCAGCCAATCAGTATCGCGATGACCAGAATGGCAGGGATCAGCTCGGGAAAGCTGATGCCGAGCGGGATGCCGACCGCTGTTGCGGTCATTACATGGCCGCTGGGGAATGAGTATTTATCCATGACTTTGATCGAGAGGTTCAGCGATGGATCAAAGTCGCAGGGGCGCAACCTTGCGAGGCGTTGTTTGATTTGTGGATAGATGCTGTGCGTCAATGCAGACGCGAGGATTGCGACACTCAGGGTCTGCCACGCAGAGAGCCCGTACCACGCCATGATGCCGATCGCAGCCAGCAGATAGATCCAGCCGTTTCCCAGATAGTTGATCGTGAGAAAGATGTTTCTGATGGCGGGGATATCACTCTGTCGTACCGCTCTGCGTACCAGATTGATTTCGCGCTGGTTGCACATGAGAAAAAAGTTCTGCATCATTTTTTCTTCCTCCTTGATTAATGTGTTGACACAATAATCGGTGCTCTTGCCTGCAATCATGATTCTATCTTTGTGGACAGTTCCATTACTGCACGCCTTAAGGTTCGCACAAACTCGCTAGAAAAAAAACATACTAATTTAGTATGTCACTGAGTTCGCTCGGAAGCGAGGTAACATTGAAAATATCTTGCTGGTTAGCAGGCCCAGGTGTTCAGGCGATGGTGGTTCCAGGGTAGTGGCCGTTTTTTGACAGGAACGATGCCTGTAGGATTCAATCATCTGTTTTTAATTAAGGTGTGGTAACCTGAATGAGTCAACTATGTCGTTCCGCTGGCGTGATAGTGGAGGACATGATGAATCGATCCGGTATCAATAACAAAATCAATAGTTAGTGGACAATGAAAGGTTACCCGTACGCATTCTACATTGCACTGGATGGCAACGGCATCAACGGCCTCGAAGGGATGGCGGGTGTCTGCCTGTTTCTGTTCAACCCGGAAGATAACAGCTACGCCTACAAGATAAAGTATTTTGATGGCGCGGCGGGTGGTCACTGGGTCAATGTCAATCCGGATCGCACGGTTGGCTTTCTCGGTAATGCCGCCCAGCACCTGATCTTTTATGATGCGCACACGCTGGAAGAGATTGAGCGCATCTCGACACTGCGTTTTGAGGCGAACGATACCTCGATACGCGGCAGCACCCATGTGGTGTGGCTCAACAATGAAGAGTTCATCACCGCCATTGGGGACTACTTTTACCGCTTCAATCTGAATGATCTTGCCGGCGGCGAGCGACTCGGACCGCACAAGGTCAAGCTGCCACACACGATGAAGCTCAGCGCCAGTGGGCGTTACATCTGCTACGGCTCGATGGATAATCCGAAACTAGATCGCCAGGGTGAGGCGCGCGAAGTGGGGGTCTGGGATATGGAGACGGGCGAGGCGACGCGCCTTGAGCTGCCGGCCACCTGCTGGCATCTGACAACACATCCAACAAAAGACCTCTTTTACCCAGTGTCGTTTCGCGTGCTGCCGCAGGAGTATATCGACTACCATGAGTGGGCGATGGCATACCTCAAGGAGTACGCCTTCGAGATCGATGCGGAGAGCAAACAGGTGGTGCGCCACTGGGCGTGCAGCCGCGACACCCCGGCGCATATCAATTCCGACATTACGATCTCCGATAACGAATTGATCTTCTGCAACGGTGCGAGTCAGAGCATCATCTTTATCGACCTGGAGTCGTTTGCGTCATTCCGTATTCTGGATGAAAAGCCCGATCTCTCCGAACTGGCCGATCGCCCTCGCGAGGTCGGCACACAGGTCTATGATGTCCTCGCCCGAGGCGGTGTCTTTAACAGCTCGCGCCATATCATGGGGGCGCTGCGCGTCAGCCGCTTTATCCCGCTCGATTCGATCTATGGCTGCCAGTTGTCACAGGATCAGTCACTGCTATTCACCGCCAATCGCGGCCTGAATCACATCACCATCTATAATTACCCGGACAATACAGAGCGCCTACGTGTCAAGATGCCGGACCTGCAAAACTATGTGCCGCACATCGGGCAGATGGCCGATCCGCGCCTTGGGTTTCATCATGGGTATCTGGTGAGTCCGTCGGGCGCCTGATAGTTAACCAGAGGCACCTTTGCCTTTTTGCCGTCATTCCGGCGCAGGCCGGAATCCAGGCAACCACGACACAAGAATCAAGTTACGGCTTCTACTACTAGCTCAGAACAGGCAGGGCATGTTGTCAAATATGCATACTGCCACTGCCTTCTGGATTCCGGCCTGCGCCGGAATGACGGTAGGTGGTTGAATAAGTTATTCCTTAAGCCTTAAAGAATCTCCGACAACGCATCGGTCACCTTGCGAAAGTTCTTCGGGATCAGTGTCGTCACCAGCGCCTCGACGGCCTTGTCGGCCCCCTTTTCCATCAACGCGGGCAGCCCCGGCAGGTTGTGGGTCGAGACCTCCAGCTGACCTGCGAAGGTGATGCGGGTGCCGCGGCCACCGATCGCCGGTTCATAAGTGGTGGTGCCGCTACAGTGAATGCGGTCGGCAAAAAAATGGGGTTCGATCTGCCAGTGGCATTGATAATCCTGCGCATGCCATGACGCGCGATCGGTCCAGCGCAGTGAATCGGGATCGATCATCGAGGTCAATATCGCCGGGATATCGATGTCCGCCTTCCACAGATTCACCAGTTGCAGTACGTCGTCTGCCTGCTCTTCCCGCTGCTCGGTGGTGATCGAGCCAACATCGTCGAGATGAGGGACGATCTCCGCGAGGTGGTCGCGAATCGTGAGCCATACCTTGTCACGTGGATGTTTGACCATGATGACGCTTTTGAAAGTTTTCATTATGCTGCTCCAGCTATCGTTGACTCTCGTTCATCCAGCGCGGCGCGTGCGCGATAGACTTCACGTGAAAGCTTAAGTCGGGTGCGTGTCTGACGTGACACGTGGTCACTCGCTGCCAGCCATGAGATCGCCTCTGCCAGCGCTGCACGCGCCGGTTTTGGGCGGAAACCGAGTTGCGCCAGTTTCTGATGGTCGTACCAGTAATAGCGCCCCACCATCTGTGCCTGCTCGCGGGTGGTGAGTGGCGGCTTGCTGGTGATGCGTGCGCTGAGTTCAGCGGCGCAGGCGGCGAGAAATGATGTGGTGTGGTTCGCCTTCCAGTGTGGCCCATCAAGTCCACACAGCTCGGAGATGATGCGATGAACCTGTGGCCATTCGAGGTTTTCTGAGCCGGCAATATAGCGCTCGCCGGGCGTCCCTTTTTCAGCGGCGATGATCAATGCGCGTGCAACATCATTCACTGCCACAATATTGCAGCCGCCGGGATAGGTCGATCTAAAATGGTCATCAAGGTACGAAACGATGACGCCGTTGCTCGGGCCGAGACGATAACCGTGAGGCCCCATGCTCATCGTCGGGCAGATCGCCACCAGCTCGACACCGAGCGCTGCAGCATGTTCGAACGCCTTGCGTTCCTGGTTTAGCTTGGCGATGAAATAGGGTGGCGCGTTGTCATCATCAAGCTCACAGCGTTCATCGCGCACCAGCGGTCGCGGACTTGAACCCAGTACGATGGAAGAAGAGGTAAACACGACCCGTTTGACGCCCGCCCGGTGTGCGGCATCGATGACATTGAGGGTGCCATCGACGGCGAGTGTTTCAAGTTGTTTGGCTGTCCAGCCCCAGTAGGTAAAGGCGGCGGCGGTGTGAAATACCACGTCACATCCCTGCATCGCCACTGCTAGCGAGGCGGGTTCCAGGACATCTGCCGTGACTGTTTCGAGCGGCAGCCCCTGCAGACAGCTCTGGTCACTGCCCGCACGTGTCATGGCGCGTACTTGATGGCCGGCATGGAGCAGCTCACGTGCAAGGTTTGCACCGATCAGCCCGTTGGCGCCGGTGATCAGCGCGCGCATTGTTCTGTTTTCCATCGCTTCATTTCGTGTCGCTCACCAGACATTAATGAATCCCGCTATCTTTCTGGATGGCGCTATAGAGCTCCTTCCAGAATCCCTGTGTGGTCGAACCTGCACTCTTGATCATATCGAGCAGGCCATTTTCTTCCTCTGCCTTGCGGCTGCTGACATTGTCATCGCTCGCCTGGAAGTGGCAGAAGCCATCGTCGTCGATGTATGCCGGTGCGGGTTTGTACGCGGTGAATAGTTGCGACAATAAGGTCTCGCCCTTGCCGGGCAGGTTCTCGCTGGCAAATGCCTGCACCCTGGTGACGACATCGATGAGTTGCGTTGAGAGTGACTGCTGATCCAGTGCGTCATCGGCCTCGCCCGCGCGCGGGTTCCAGGCGCGACCGACACGCACTTCGCGTCCCTCATTCACCGCCTCGAAATTTGCCATCGTATTGGTAAAGAAGACGGTGTAGGCGTGGGTGACCAGAAAGTTTTTCAGGATCGGGTAGCGATCCAGATCGACCACCTGCCAGAACAGCGGCAGTGTGAACTGCTGGCGTCCAAAGATAGAGATGTGGGTCTCGCCCGCTTGCGTGCGGCGAAACTGTACGGAGCCGTCGTCATAGGTGGCTGAACCGTTTTCACTCAATACCGTCTTCCAGAAGATCTGTTGTTGGTCTTGTTCGTAATGGATATGTTCGAGCTTGGTGACGTCAATCTCCTCCCCCTGGAACAGTGCCAGATAGTTGGGTTGTGGCAGATAAAGGTTGCGCTCAATCTGGTGGGTGGTGCGCCCTTCGCTGTCGTGCTGCTGAGGGACAATCAATCCACCGATATAGTCATTCATGAACTGGATGCTGCGGGTAATGTCGACGCGGCTGACAAAGGCGTCGTAGTCAACCGGCAGGGTGCGGGAGAACTCGAACAGGATCGAGCCATCCTGATGGTAGCACCAGCGCAGGCTGCTTTCATCGGCGGTGAGTTTTAATACGCGCTGCTCCAGTGGTGCCAGGTAGGCGGCAATCGATTCATAATCGGAGAGTGGGTAGGCGTCTGGGCTGATGTTGAGCGGTACCTCACGATGCATCAGGCGCTCTTTCCAGTACATTACCTGATAATTTTCTGCCACCTGATAGCACCACGCAATCAGGTAGTTGAGCGCCACCACACTCCAGAAAACGGTTGGGTTATCATCGATGCCGCTGAGATATCGGCTCACGCGTTGATTGATCTGTCCATTCAGTGGGTCCTTTAACGGGAAGAGCTGTTGATCGACCGACTGCATCCACGGATGCAGCAGTTGGCTCGCCTCTGCCCAGCGTTCGCGACGCCGCGCCGAATCGGCCAGCAGCGGATGGACGTTGATCCAGCCCCGGTAAGGGGTCAGATCACCGTCGATGCGGTGTGGCTGGGGCAGGCCGATCTCACGCATCGCACGCGCATAGAGTGGTGATTCGCGAAGATCGCCACCCATCTTTCTGGCCGCCGTGTAATCGGTGAGCAATAGATCATTGCCGGCGATAAAGGTGTGTGTCTCCAGCGGTCGACCGCAGCGTGTACCGCCATTGCCATGATTACTGATATAGGCGTCGATGATGCAGAAGTCGACACGGGCAGTGCGCAGCAGTTCGACCAGCAGGTCGGCAGGATTGAAACGGTGGCGATAGTGATACGCCTTGTCCCGCAGCGGCAGAATGGATAGCGATGCGGAAGTCTGCAGTGAGCCAGTGGTCGGAGAGCGTCGTCCCGCGCAGTAGCGCCTTGTCGTCGAAGCGGGCATCAGACAGTGCTTCACCGAGATCGAGGATGTCGTAGTCGCGTCCTTCGGGGGTGACATAGCGGTAACCGAGCATGTCGGCGAGAATCTGCACATCCCTGTTTTCCAGGCAGAGATCGAAGCTGTTGCGACTGTCTACCACAGTGACCTGTGTATAACCGCGGTCATGCAGCAGATCGATAAGATGCTCGACCAGTTGTGGATCGGTCGCAAGCGAGCCAGTCAGTTCGCACGCGCTCAGGTCCGGCTTGATGATGATGTTGAAGTCGTGCGTCGCGGCGCTGGTATTAAAACGCGCCTGTTCCAGCGCAAACCAGAAGCCGGCCTGGTTCAGCAGCGCTTCGAGCAGCTCGAACTTATCCCGTTGCTGTTGCAGCACCACGACATGTGCCTCACTGCCGCCGGCGCGCACCGGCATCGTCGCCGCTCTATTAGTAACAGATATATTTGCAGCTGAGTCGGTAGCAGGATTGGTGCTGGCCTTAACTTTAACGGCGGCGCTGCGTTTTTTTGTGGCAGACTTTTTGGAGCTATCCTGTTGGGTGGCGGCAGTTTTGGGGGCTGCGCGTTTTTTTACGCGCTTGGTAACGGCCTTTTTCCTGGCGGCACTGCTCTGTTTCTTTTTGAGCGGCGCACTACGTTTTTTTGTCGCCGCCTTTTTTCTGGCGACCTTTTTTACACTCTTACCTGCAACAGGTTTGCGCTTTGCCGGCTTCTTCGCTGCATTAGCGGGCGGCTTCTTTGTCGCGCGTTTTATCTGTCTGGTTGCCATGAGATAAGGGTGTCTTCCATACTGGCTTTAATGACTCTGTTATCTATCTTTTAAATAGGTCTTTAAATAGGGGCTTGAATGGGATCTTAAACCTGTTTCTTTTTACGCATCGCCAGCATCGATACCAGATCAATCTACTGCCAATTATCAGGCCATGCAAGTTCCTTTACAACAGTGGGGCTATATGTTGATTTTATCTTACCAAGAGGTAACAGCTAAGGGGTAACAGGATGAGCGACTATTCCTTCGATCATTACGTCAAGAACAAGAGCGGCTCTACCTTCTCCGTCGATGCCGACCTGGATAACATGGACATGACGTTGTCCATCGAAGAGCTTCCCGATGTCGATCTCACCGTGAAGGTCACAGAGCTTCCCCGCATCGAATTCAGTGATTTCAATGTTCGGCTCAAGGAGCTACCACGGATCGAGCTCGATGCCACCACCACCTCAAGCGTCAACCTGGCGATTACCGAATTCCCTGAAGTGCGTGCGCATCTGCCATCGCACTATAACCTCTGTTTTTCACTGCTGGGTGTTGAGCTGATGAGCCTGTCACTGTGTGGTGAGTCGCAGGTAATCACCGAGAAATATAAACCGCGTCGCATGGAGATATGTCGCTAGGAGGCAGAGATGGGCAGAAGTACCACTGTTGCAGGCCTGAAATTCGCGAAGATATCCACACAGCCGCCGATTGTTAGTGGCACACCGGGTGCGTTGCGAGGGCATGTTGCGATCGTCAACGAGAGCGCTAATAAATATTCCTTCAAATCAGCCCCGTTTCAGTCAGATACTCTGCTCGGCCCGGACAAGGGTGAGCTCACCGAATTGAAGGTCGCATCCCGCATCCAGCCGCATCAGGCGGGGGTGCTCTATTTCGATATTGCGATCGATCCTGCGACCCCGGCAGGGCGTTATGATGCCTCCATTCAGGTGGGTGAAGAGCATCAGCCAATACAGGTGCAGGTGTTTGAAGAGGTGGCGCTGCATGTGGTGCCTGATGAAATCACACTGATCAGCGACGGCACACTCAGCTTTGAACGTGAATTCATGGTTGAGAACCGCGGCAACGTGGCGCTCTCGCTCGGCA
>CALZHD010000108.1 GCA_945787155.1 uncultured Gammaproteobacteria bacterium
AACATAGATATCGGTGTTACGCAGGCCTTCCTCACTGATCTGACTCAACAGCCCTTCGTCGTTGTGGTTGGCGAAGCTGGCGCTATCCATCACGCGGGTAAAATCGGGTGGTGCTGTGGCTGGATTCGTGCCCAGACTGCTGAGATAGACTGCCTGAACCGTTTCGGTCTCGTTGGTGGTGGTACCGGGCACCGGCTGCACACGCCGGTTGCTGCCTGAACTAAGAATTCACCACCCACACCATCATGCCAAATCTACTCTATGCCTGTCATCTTCGGTCTTACTGCTAAATTTCGGCCATTTTCGATGTTTACTACATAGCTTAAAATTACAGCAGCTTTTCCATTGCGGTAGTTATACGCCCTAAACTCAATGGTCATTTGGCCATAATATTTACCATCAAGCATTTTGATGTAGTACATTTTTTCAACCGTATCGCTTCCATTTATTGGGAATTTGTACTCTACGAATTCCTGGTAACCAGATTCAGGCGCTAGATTCCGAAATGTATCATTAGTTTCTAAAACCCCTCCATCCAATGCTTCTAGACGAACACTCCAATCATTATCGACACGATCAAATGAAATAGTAAAATTTCCTTTTTCAACGCCCTTTTTGAATCGTTGTTTTCCTTTAGCAAGTATATCGAATGTTGATTTTCGGCCATCCGGAGTCAATAGGTATAGATTACTTTCTGACTTGATAGTTTCAGGATACCGCTCTACTTTCCACGCTTTAAAAATATAAGGCTGGTCTTTAGTGAAATCTTGCCACAATACTGAATCTTCATATCGGTTAAAATTATCAAATCGTTGTATTCCTGTGAATTGATAGCCTGACTTGGTAAATTTTCTAATGGAAAGCCCTGTGCCCTTAGCCCCTTCAGTGTTAAAATGTCCTTCGCTATCAGTGATGACTGTTCCTAAGCCACTGCTTGATACCAGATATTCCGAACGAGCTATATATTTCACCTGGACTCCCGGCACAGGGTTACCATATTGGTCAACAATTTTGCCGTAAAACTCGATTTTCTTAGCCGCCGCTTCTGCTTTGGAAATTAAACGCAGCCAGAATGCCTCTTCTTTGGCCTGCTTCTCTGGCGTTTTGGTACTTTCAGCGATGTCGCGAGCTTCATTTTTATCGACTAGCCACTGATTAACTTCTTCGGTATAGGATGCTTCATTTTTCAATGGCATAGAAAACTCAATTTTATTCTCTTCTTGTATATGGTCTTTCTGAAAATGCTCGTCAGACATATAAACAAAAATGAGTAAGGAGATAGCACCAAGGACAGGGATGAAATAACGCTTCATTTAGTTGCCTCCTTGTCCAGACGCCAATCCAAACTCTAGCAACAACCTGCTCCAATAGCCCTGCCTCACAGCAAAGTTATTATGAAACTGAGCACTATGATCCTGATTGCTATTACGATAACCAAATACCCCTAAATTCATATTCACTGAGTCATTGATAACTGTCGTAGTGCCAGTTCCAGCCACCTGTCCCAGGGCAGGTGTACGCGCTGGAATAATATGCCCAAGAATATCTGCTGAGTTTTGATCTAAACTGGATTGCAAGTTCCATTGCAGCTGTATTGAGTTTCGTGTGTAAATATCGGTCACCTGTTCACCGTCTTCAACATCGGGGTAAACATCCAGTGTACAAACCGTCAGACTGTATGGACAGTCCCAGTTCCAGTTATATTCCCAGGTTGGCCCATCAACGTAATCTGGTTTGGTGAGCTGATTTAACTCCCAACCGGTCAGCGCGGCATCTTCGATATTATGGAAATTGATGATCTTACCTGCCCCTACTTCATTAGTAGGATCGAGATTACTCTTTCCACCAATATCGGCATAATAGGCAGGCCCCCAATTTTCCTGTTGTGCCACTTGCTGCTCATTAGCTGGGCTAGTTGCTCCATGCAGTGGTGGTATCATGAAAGTGTAGTGGTTAGGCGGCATATCAAACTCCGTATCCAATAGGTTATTATCTAGATTATAAAAACGCCATGCTGATTCCGGGCCAGAGAAAGTTGTCCCTACTGCAGGGTCTTCATGCACAATAAATGGCTGCGATGGATTATATCCACTAGCAGCTGCGGCTGCCTGTGAGGCAACATAGTTTTCCACAAGCTTTTTCCCACCGTGATTTCTAAGGGCTTCACTGACCACCACATTACCCATGCTGTGGGCAAAAACATGTACAGTTTTCCCTGTGTTCAAGGTTGCCAATACATTGCTGAGTTTTGGACCAACCATTCGTGCCAACGCCTCACTATCACCATAATTCTGTTGATTATTTCGCACATACAATAACTGAGCTTTTCCATACACATGCGCCGGTTTATTAAACCACCCGGTCGGCCAGCTGAACAATCCAAAGCGACCTTTATAGCCTGACCAGTAGAGCCGCTTGAATGCGGTCTCTCCAAAGCTAACGCGCTCATCATATTTCATCCGCCAGCCATGCACCATCATGATGTATTCATTCGCAAAACTCTGCGCCTCTGGATCTGTTGCAACTGTGATATCTTTATAAGGATAGGGTGCTGCATTGATATTAACGGCCACATCAAGCAAAGTTGCACCTTCCTGTAACTCACCTGCGCCGACAGTGTAATGGTCATAGTAGTGTTCCAACGGCAATATATTCATATAAACCTTGTCTGACTTCACCGTAGTGATACCTTGCTTCACCGCGATTTCGAGATAACAGTTACTTGCGTTTGCGACACAGGCCAGAGTTGATGGCTGTACACCTTCGAATATCAATCTTGCGGTAGTTTGCCGCCCAAATACTTTATTCAAATCATCTTGAGTGAGGCGACGTGGTTGATTGGGCTTCAGTTCAAAGAGATGGTTATCTGACGATGAGATCAGGGGTACCTGTTGTTGCGTCACACTCAGATCATCCAGGTATTCTCGTCCTTCTGTCCATTTACCTTTGAAAAGATTGATGCCAAAACCGCGTGCTGTTAACTCAACCGAGAGTCCATCCGGCAGGTTGATATAGCCCGCACTATTGCGCGGCGCGCCGAGTGTGAGTGCCAGTGGTGCAAAATCTTCCAGATCTCGCTCACTTTCAATACGGCTCAAATTGGCGCCACTTATATTACTCTGACCAGCCACCGTCTCATCCCACTGTTCACAGACCTGATCTTCACCATCGGCAAGCGGAGGACATCGGGTTATATTTAGTTTGATATCAGCACTATCCTTCACCACATCATAATCATCATTTAACCAGAACCTGAAAGGGGCTGTGGCGGTGGTTTTATCCGTAAACTTATCTGCACTGCTTTCCTCCCCAGTAAGGTCGACGACGCCATCTCGGTTCAAGTCAACAGCGGCTTTCAGGTTGAGAAAGGCGTATTCCCACAACACATTCCCCGCATCATTATTGGCATACAGGCGAATGGAATTGAAATCATCCGAGGAGAGGCTATTGATATGGCTGAGATCATCAAAGATGAGGACATTGCCTTCACCGAGGGTCGCCCTGATCTCCCCTGCGCCCACTGCAAAGATCAGTTCTTTTTCTGCACCGGCATTGAAGTAATCTAGCGGCAGTAAGTCTGTTGTGCTGAGGTCATAGACCAGATTAATGAGATCGGCACCACCGAGCGTAGTGGAATTCTGAGCAAGCAGATCGATAAGCTCCAGGGGTTGTCCCTGATCGTCATTGACCTGGGCAACAATGCCGCGCATCTCCAGTTGATAATTACTGAATTGAAACTCAGGCCGGTATACCCAGTTATAGCGTGGCCTGGGCTTCTCTAAAGTAATATTTGGGCTTGCCTGGCTTAGCTGCCGATAGACCTGTCGCTGAATCTCTGTCGCCGCCTCGTCAAATATCTGCACCTTAAACGGTACATAGTTATCAGGCCGTTTTTCGAGGATGCCGGGGTTTTGTCCGCTTGAACTAAAATCAACCGGCGCAATCCGCAGGTTGTTGGTATCGATAAAGATCGGGTTGCCGCTCTTCGGCTCGCCGCTGACATGGATATAGTAGTGCTGCGCATCGGTCGGTACATGGTTGGGGAGTTGTAGCACCTGTAAACGTTTGCCGGGGTTGATCTCAAAGGTGCTGATGCCGCTGCCGCTGTGCTCCTGTGGCAGGGTTTGCGGGCCACTGAGGAAGGCGATGCGGCCGGTGTACCCTGCACCGCTTAGCGTTTCGGGCAGCGGCCTGCCCAGGGGGTCATACCATTCGCTGGTGATCGCGATGTAATTATCGCTGGTGAGTGCGGCCCCTTCAAAACCGATGATCTGGTCTTCTCTAAGTGTTCGCGCTTCGAGGCCGGCTTTGACGTTGAAGCCACGCACGGCGCTGATCTTGAGATTGGGCGGCTGCATCTCAATCGTGTCGATGTTAACGCTGAGGCTGCCTGTGCTATTCTCGCTGGCCGCTTTCATGGTGGTGTCGGCGACGCCCATGTAACCACTGGTGCGGTTGATGGCATAGAGACGGATCTGGTCACCGGGTTGCAGGTGGTCAGCCTGCTGTTTGTGCAGCTCGGGATTGATACCGCTGTCGCTCTGCCACTTATCGAAGTCGCTGCTGTTCGATTTAAACCCACCATAGCCAAAACCGAACAGATCGCCAAAGCTGTTGCGAATCTGCAGGGTGTAAAAGAACTGGCTATTTTCGGCATCGGCACCGATGTCGGTGGGGTTGACGTCGCTTTCTCTGAGCCCGATCCGTTCGGCGATCAGTTTGCCGTCTGAAACGCGTACCACGTAGAGGTCGGTGTTGCGTAGGTCATCGAGGCTGATCTGGCTCAACAGCCCTTCATCGTTGTGGTTGGCAAAGCTGGCGCTGTCCATCACACGGGTGAGATCGGGGGTGACGTTACTATCGTTCGGGTCAGTGCCGGTGCTGCTGAGGTAGACGGCCTGCACCGTTTCGGTCTCGTTGGTGGTGGTACCGGGCACCGGCTGCACACGGGATTTAACGGTATCAAAAACACCATCGTTGTCGAAGTCATAAACTTGTTGAAGCCGCTCGCTGTGGTCGGGGGCCGCGGCGTTGAACTGGGTCACCTCGGCGACCGGGACGTTGTTGATCCTGGCCAGCCCCGAGAGCACCATCACATCGATGGGGAAATCCATGCTCGCAGGTGTGGTAGTAACTTCACCGAAACCGAGGGGATACGGCCCACGAAAGGGAACCATAAAAAAATTAGGCACACAGCTTTCGACCATCGGTTTCACGACATAGTAGACCCCTTGTCCATTCAGCGATCTTGGATTGAAACGCTGATAACGCAGGGTCGCGGTGGCATAGGCATCAATCGAATAGCTCGAGTAGAAACACGGGATGCTGTTCCAGCCCGTGGTGTATTGTCCATCACTGCCCGATACATTGCGGCTGTTGGACAACCCCTCCACCACCACATTGGAAATCGGCCCGACCACCGACTGTCCCGGTTTGCGTGTCATCCCCGCTTCAAACCAGTTCTCGGGGACATCCAGCGCATTACCTTGTTCATCTTTGATGAAGGCGGTACGAAACGCAATACGATTGCTGGTCTGCTGCTTGATCTCGCCGATGTTGGCGCCGTCGTACCTCAACAGCATGGAGGTAAAGGCACCGTTCGCTGCACCACCACTGAGGTCAACGGGGTATTCGGCCAGCACAAGCGAATCGGGATCATTTAATAACCGGGCCGACTGCGGCAACAGCGCAACGTAAGCGGTGGCAGTACTTTTTAATGGCGGTTTGGTCATCACCGTGATGCCATCGGCGAGGTAGTAGGTGGCGGCATCATAAGCGGCACGACTGATCGGGGCAGCGAGGGTTGGATGCTGCACCTTCAGTGTCTGGTGTTGTTCATAGTACCCTTCGTACTCACTGCCGGACATCACACGCCATTTATCCGCGCTCCAGGCATCCCCCGTCGCCACGGCAATCTCTTTGACAAACTTGCCGCTGGTCGGGGCATATTCCGCCCAGATACGGTTCCCCTCTTTCAACACCGGTGCGCGGGTGTAGACATAACCGCTGATCTGCCCCGCCTGGATGAGGCCGACGCATAGCAGGCAGATCAGAGTGCCCAGGAGTATCAAGGGCTGTTTTAGGGCATGAGGGTACTTCATTGCATCCGCTCCAGGGCTTCGGCTTCATTGGCGGGGGGAATAAATCGGAAGGTCTGTAGTGTCAGGCGCAGTGCCTCCAGGCCCAGCTCACCATTCGCATAGGCTTGCAGATCTTTCCATTGATCGGGAATCACGCGGGCGTAGGCGATGTAGTCGAGGGTGTTAAACGCCGTCGTGCCTCTGCTCTGAATACGGTGGCCGCTGACACTCTGCCCGACGCCGACCGGTACCAGTACCGTTCCGGCTTTGTCCGAACCAAGCAGCACAACCCACTCGTCTTCTGCCGGGGCGTGACCGTAACTTCCCTGATAAGCCGGGATACGAAGATCGAGCGCCAGGTTACCATCGACGCTAATCCCCTGCGGCTGCACCGTATAAAACCAGCCAGGGCTATAACGGGGATCGAAGCTGCTCAACTTCACGCCACTGCGCGGCATGAACTGGAGATGCAGCGCCCCTTCGGTACGGCCATCAATAAACTGCAGGCGAGTGTCACTGAGATCGAGGTTGACCTCGCCGCCATTGATCACGTTCGAACGGCCACTCTGCACATAACTGAAAGGGATGTTCCGGTTGATCAGCGCCAACTGCACCCCCGGCACTGTATTACGTGCGCCGTTTTGAACATTAATCCAGCCGAGATGGCTGCCATAGCGCGGGGCTTTAAGATCGGCGTTGATCAGCAGGCGGTAACGGCCCGAGGCGATGTTGCGCGCAGCCGCATCACCATAACCGAAACTAAAGGCCCCTTCGCTATCGCTATGGGTAGTGCGATTCAGTTCGGCAATGGTGACCGCCACGCCATTGATCGCCTGACCGAGGTTGTCCAGCACCAGCCCTTCGACAAAGGTCGGTCGTGGCCGTACCCTCACCTGCTGGCGCACCATCTCGACCCCGTCGTAACTGGCATTGATATGGACCTCGGCACCGTAACCGAGATCGCGTTCAGGATAGAAGGCGACGGCGGTACCGTTCGGCAGCAGCGACAGGATACCCGCTACCTGTTCGTAGTCACGATCCAGCTGCTGCAGGGTAAAGCCCTGCGCCTGCAGGCTATCGACCCCGGGTGGATCTGAATCGACATAACTAAAACCGTGAATGGTCTCGCGCACTTCGAGCGTCAGATTTGCCAGTTCGATCGGTTTATTAAAGAAGAGCGAGACA
>CALZHD010000109.1 GCA_945787155.1 uncultured Gammaproteobacteria bacterium
GCGTCGTGTAGTTAAGCATGGGCATGGCGGAGATCGAAAGAGCGAGGAGTTTGATGAAGTTTCAAGTGTTCGTCCTCTAAAACCCACAATAATTTTCAAAACCAAAAATTAATTCTTTATTGTTTTAACCCTTCTTCCAGTCAGTATATTCCAATTAAACAACAATTAAACACGACAGCCATACTATGAGGCCTCGGCTCAAAAAATGTGGGCTGGGATACGCCTCATATTAAGCACTATCAATCACACACGATTGAGAAATTTCAGATGTTTTGGCGTGAAACAAAATATTGTTTTGATGGTTTGAGGTGAGTTTTCTTAATGCCAGGCAAGTCTCAATCTCAACGGTTGTTACAGATGGACAACAGTGTGGATTTTCCTATTCTGGGTGTTTCAGCAGTCGCATCGTCACCGCCGTTTCGACCTGTGCCTATCTGCAATGATTTGAACCAGCATCTAAACATGCTATTCAAGCGCCGCATCAGATTGTTTAGCTTATGATTTTATGCCTAATACCATCATACTGGGAGAGGAGAGTTGCCCCTCCCTGGTTGTTATTAAACACCTTTAGTTAAACGGTCTCTATGCCGACACTTGATATAGGTGAGTTTACATATAGGGAATAGCTAGCGTGACGAATCAATCTCAGGACACAGAGCATGTATGTGTGTACTTGAAGCACTGCGTGGTATGGAAAAGATTTAATACCAATAGCAAATTCTTCTGGATTAAGAGTTATTGCCAGGGTTCCAGGCGAGATGAGTGTGCCCGCAAGCAACTAAAAATAAAAAATAAATTCGTTCCTGATGAGTTACTGCCCAATGGTGCCTATTTAACTCATGATGGGGGAGAAGTAAGTGAGTGTGAGTATCTGGCGAATTGCTCTATTTGGAAAAAATTCGATGCTAATAACAAAATGACCTGGATCAAGGCCTATTGCCAGGGACCAAAGATAAGTGAGTGTGCCCGAAAAAGACTTTTAGCCGCAGGTGAGAACGTACCAGAGAACCTTCTTCCGAATGGAAAAACTCTAGGAAGTTAACATTCCGCTGGCTAATAACTACATTCCCAGCCCCCTTTTTTGAGAATTATATTTGTAAGCAATGTCTGCTATTGCCATGACCAGTCGTTGACCTGGTCCTTGGCGAATAAATACACTTGGCCAATAGCCAAAGCCTTCTACATCAAATAAACACAACCCAAACCGGACTCCCAGATAAATCATCCTTTCTCTCATATCTATTCACTGTCTGTACAATGATAGTCAGTCTGAAATAAACTATAAAGCGCTATGCATTTAACCAGCTCGATCTAGCGATGTGATTCATCACCTGGAAGGAGGTTGCAATGAATAATTTAGTCAGTGCAAAAGGCAGCTGTCTTTGTGGTGCCGTTACCTTAACGACAAAGACTATGGAGCAACAGTTTGCTGCTTGTCATTGCGGCATGTGCAGGCGATGGGGTGGAGGCCCTTTTCTCGCGGTTAGTTGTGGCGCGAGTGTTCAGATTGAAGGGGAAGATTCTGTCACTGTTTTTAATTCGTCTGAATGGGCAGAGCGAGGCTTTTGTAACAAGTGCGGAACACATTTGTTCTATCGACTAAAAGGATCACAGGAGTATCAGATTCCGCTTGGAATTTTCGGGAATTCTGTAACGCCGGAATTTGGACTTCAGGTGTTTATCGATAAAAAGCCAATAAACTACACGTTTGCAGATAAAACGAAAACAATGACTGAAGCACAAATTTATGAACTCTATGCGCCGAAAAGCTAAAGAACACGCTATTCACCCACGCCTCCATTGCCCATCGTTTTCGATACTCATATACTGCCGTGAACGATCCATTCACGAAATCCATAAACATGCATACACACCACCAACTGATCACCGTCGCAACTGAAAAATCTTTCGAGCTGCTAGATATCACACCGCAATTGAGTAATGTAATCAAACAGAGTGGCATCGAAAACGGCATTGTCTCCATCAACTCTCAGCACACCACCACTGCTTTGACAGTTAACGAATTTGAATCACGCCTGCTCAATGACATCGAAAATTTCTTCAAAGAAGTTGCACCGCCGGAGGGTCGCTATCTTCACAACGACATCCATCTGCGTGACTGCCCGCCGGATGAACCGGAGAATGCCCATGCACACCTGATCGCGATGATGCTGGGCAATAGTGAATCACTTGCCGTGGTGGCTGGCTCACCGCAGCTCGGCACCTATCAATCACTGATACTGGCCGAACTGGATGGCCCATGCGAACGAAAAGTCTCTATTCAGGTGATGGGACAATAAAAGAGACGAACCCTTTTCGTTCCCCCTGTCCTCTTTCCTCTTTCCTCTTTCCTCTTTCCTCTTTCCTCTAAATTACAACATCCCTTCACTTTTGATGAGCTGAATAATTTCATCCAGCCCCTGACCACACTTCAACTGGGTAAAGACATACGGCCGCGCGATACGCATCCGTTTGGTATCACTGTCCATCACTTCCAGTGATGCACCGACATGTTCGGCGAGATCAATTTTATTGATCACCAGCAGGTCCGATTTAGTGATACCCGGCCCGCCCTTGCGCGGTATCTTTTCACCCGACGCGACATCGATGACGTAGATGGTTAAGTCCGCCAGTTCGGGACTGAAGGTGGCGCTGAGGTTATCGCCGCCACTCTCGATAAAGATGATGTCGAGATCTGAAAAGCGTGCCGAGAGGTCGGCCACTGCGGCGAGATTCATTGAGGCATCTTCACGTATCGCGGTATGGGGACAGCCGCCGGTTTCAACACCGACGATTCTCTCCGACGCCAACGCTTCGGCTTCAGTGAGGATGCGTTGATCCTCACGGGTGTAGATATCGTTGGTGACAACGGCAATGCTGTAATCATCACGCATCGCCTTGCAGAGCTGTTCGAGCAGCGCCGTTTTTCCCGAGCCCACCGGGCCGCCGACGCCGACGCGCAGAGGTGCTTTGTTATTCATTGTCTCTCCATGTCATGAACGGAACAGTCGACAGTACTGGGTTTCGTGCAGACTACTGGCGATCGCCAGTGCCGGCGTGCTTGCGCCCAGCACATCATCTTCTATCGTCTGCGCGGATGCGATGATGGCAGGGATCTTTTCCGACAGTTGAAAGAGTAGCGACTGCCCCGCACTCTGCCCCAGTGGTACTAATTTAATCGCAGCATTGACCCCGTTTTCCAGCCAGCTCCAGCTGTACCCAGCCAACTGCTCTTCAAGTAGCACCCCCCATCGGCTAGCAGCAAAGGTAAAGCCGGCGGTTTGGCTCTTTAACAGACCTTCGCGGTAATCGCACAGACTTGCGTTAATATCACCTTTGTCGTCATCAGGCAGCTTGTAGAGTACATCGTAAAAGGCCTGTGCCCGCTGGCACTCTTCCATGCGCAATTCGGATGTCTCGCGGCTCGCCAACAGATACTGGCTCCAGTGGTTAAACTGTTGCGGAGAGTTTTCTGCCAACGCACGGTAGAGCCGTATCATGATCGGCAGTTCCAGACAGCGCAGACTTTCGTCCAGCGCCGTGTCCAACCACGCTCGGGTATCATCTGCCGTGCGCAGCCAACCGCACTCGACCGCCCACTCCATCCCCTGCGAATAGGTAAACGCGCCGATTGGCAGCGCCGGACTGGTAATCTGAAACAGACGCAACCTTGCCAGTAGCGCACTGTTCATCGCGGTCTGTCCATCACTCATAATGAGCATGGTGATGAGCAGCGCCGCTCATCTGCTGATAGGCACCCGCTTCGGGTTCAAACTTGGCCTGTTCGATCTGTACCGTCAGCCCCATCTGTTCAACCATCGCATCCAGCACATGGTCGTGGAGATAACGCAACCAGCCGGCTTCGACCTGGAGCGGCACATGTCTATTGCCGAGATGATAGGCCGCCTTCGCCAGCAGGGTTAGGTCATCACTGCGCACCGTTGAAACTGTTTCGGCGGCGGCGATCACTTTGACGATGAAGCCGTCGTCACTGCTCAGCAGATCATTGTCGCGCAGTAGCTGACCACGTTGCAGAAAGAGTCCCGCCTCGCGGCCGTCATCAAGGGTGACACGCAGACGGCTACGCACCCGCTGCTCGATCGGTAGACTGGCGGTGGCATTCACCGCCTGACTATCCGTCTGACTATCGAACGGAATAATGCGCGTCAGCGCGAGCATCATCAAAACAGAAAATAACGCTGCGACATCGGCAGCGTTTCCGCTGGTTCGCAGGTGAGCAGTTCGCCGTCGGCCCGCACCTCATAGGTTTGTGAATCGACCTCAACGTGTGGCTGGTAGCTATTATGGATCATGTCTAACTTTCTGACCGTGCGGTTACCGCGAGTCACCCCGATCAGGTTAGCAAGCCCCAGCTGCTCGGCAATCCCGGCCTGCTCCGCCGCCGCCGACAGAAAGGTCATGCAGGTCTGGTTGCGCGCCTTGCCATAACTGCCAAACATCGGACGATAGTGAACCGGCTGCGGTGTCGGGATCGATGCATTGGGGTCCCCCATCGCGGCATGGGCGATCATGCCACCCTTGATGATCAACGACGGTTTGACGCCGAAAAATGCCGGATTCCACAGCACCAGATCGGCCAGTTTACCCACCTCAACAGAACCGACTTCGTGCGCGATGCCGTGCGCCAACGCAGGATTAATGGTGTACTTGGCGATGTAACGCTTCACCCGATTATTATCATTGAAGGCACTGTCACCATCGAGTGCGCCGCGCTGCAATTTCATCTTGTGGGCCGTCTGCCAGGTGCGAATGATCACCTCACCAACGCGTCCCATCGCCTGTGAATCTGATGCAATCATCGAGAAGGCACCGAGGTCGTGAAAGATATCTTCGGCGGCGATGGTCTCACGCCGAATGCGCGATTCGGCAAAGGCGACATCTTCGGCGATAGACGGATCGAGATGGTGACACACCATCAACATATCGAGGTGTTCATCGACGGTGTTAATGGTGTAGGGACGTGTCGGATTGGTCGACGACGGCAGCACATTGGGCAGGCCGCAGGCGGTGATAATATCCGGCGCATGACCACCACCGGCCCCTTCGGTATGGTAGGTGTGAATGGTGCGATCCTTAAACGCGGCGATGGTGTCCTGCACAAAGCCCGACTCGTTGAGCGTATCGGTATGGATCGCAACCTGTACATCAAGGTTGTCGGCAACGCTCAGACAGTTATCGATTGAAGCCGGTGTAGTACCCCAGTCTTCATGTAACTTCAACCCCATGGCACCGGCTTCAACCTGCTCCACCAGCGGTTGCGGTAGACTGGCGTTGCCTTTGCCGAGGAAGCCGAGGTTCATCGGAAACGCGTCGGCGGCCTGCAACATACGGTGAATATTCCACGGCCCCGGGGTACAGGTGGTGGCGTTGGTGCCGGTCGATGGGCCGGTGCCGCCGCCGAGCATGGTGGTCACCCCGGATGCCAGCGCCTCTTCGATCTGTTGTGGACAGATGAAGTGGATGTGCGAATCGATACCGCCGGCGGTGACGATCTTGCCTTCACCAGCAACGACATCAGTACCCGGACCGATGACAATATCAATAGCATCCTGCACATCAGGATTCCCGGCCTTACCGATCGCGGCAATGCGTCCATCCTTGATACCAATGTCTGCCTTGACGATGCCCCAGTGGTCTATGATCAACGCGTTGGTGATCACCAGGTCCACCACCTCTGCGGCGCACGCCTGTGACTGTCCCATGCCGTCGCGGATCACCTTGCCGCCGCCGAACTTCACCTCATCACCGTAGCGGGTGAAATCGTTCTCCACCTCTATCCACAGTTCCGTATCGGCCAGCCGCACTTTGTCGCCGCTGGTCGGACCAAACATCTCCGCATAGGCGCGTCTCGATATCGTTGCCATGTTTACTCCTCCAGTGAACCCATGATGTCGCCACGAAAACCGTAGACCTTGCGCGCGCCCGCATACGCCACCAGTTCGACGGTGCGACGCTGGCCCGGCTCAAAACGAACCGCAGTGCCCGCCGCGATGTTGAGACGAAAGCCACGAGTCACATCACGTTCGAATATCAGCGCGGGATTGGTCTCAAAAAAATGGTAATGGGAACCGACCTGCACCGGGCGATCGCCGCTATTCGCAACCTCGATGGTGATGGTTTCTCGGCCACTGTTAAGTTCGATCTCCGCATCGGCTGTTTTGATTTCACCGGGTATTAATCTCATCACGTCCTCCTATACGCGTTCACTTAAACAATGGGATTATGCACAGTGACCAGCTTGGTACCGTCGGGAAAGGTCGCCTCCACCTGCACATCGTGAATCATCTCGACCACCCCCTCCATCACCTGATCAGCCTGCAATACGCTGCGCCCTTCCTCCATCAGCTCGGCGACGGTTTTACCATCGCGCGCCCCCTCCATGATCGCCGCGGTGATCAACGCGATCGCTTCGGGGTAGTTGAGTTTCAGGCCGCGTTGCAGACGCCGTTCGGCGAGTAGCGCGGCGGTAAATATCAGCAATTTATCTTTTTCGCGTGGCGTCAGTTCCATCGTCTTTCCTTATTATCAGATAGCCTCAATCATATAGCTCAATCAGGTAAACCAGATGCGCGGGCGAATGGCAGCTCGGTTCAGCATGTGGGGACGCAGCGCCTGCCATATCGGAATCAGCTGCTGTTGCAGCGCTTCGCTCTGCTCACCGAGGGCACGCACAATCAAGACGCCGTCGACCAGCGTCGCGGCAATCGGAAAATCGGCATTGCCGTCGGCCAGCAACGCTCTGGCAATTTCAAGATGCTGCGCCTCGCACGGCGTCGCGATGAAGAGCGCCTGCATCGGATAACCACGCAAGCCGGTAGCGGCGTGCAATGCGGTCGGGTCGGTGACGCGCTGGCACTCGAACAGCAGCGGCTGTTGGTCACGGTAGAGTGCCAGTCGACTATAGAGCTGTCCCTGTTCAAAAGTTTCATCACTGCAGGGACGACCGAGACAGTTGATCTCCCAGCCGATGAAACAGGCATCATCAACAAGATCGATGCGTGTCGTGGTATTGAGGCGCGCACCACGAAAGATGATATTCTCCTGCGGGAACCACTCCAGGCTGGCACCCGCTTCCACCTGCAGATGCTGCCGCATACGGGCGGTGGCACCGGCGCTGCGGTAAAATTTGGTCGAGCCGGGGCTGGTCAATAATGCCCGACTG
>CALZHD010000110.1 GCA_945787155.1 uncultured Gammaproteobacteria bacterium
GTGTCTGATTGATCAACCCTGTTCGATGAGACACATAACGCTCTCTCATACGATGCAAACACTGGATATCTTGTTGTTCAATAGATTTTATCGGTACCGATATGATGTCCGGGCGCAGCGAAGCTTCAGCAATCGCAACGGCATCATTATGATCACTTTTATTGCCTCGAACAAAAGGTGCCACATGCTGCGCAGGGAGTAATTTGACGTGATAGCCCATGCCTTCAAAGAGCCGCCCCCAATAGTGACTGGAGTAACAGGCCTCCATCGCCAATTCGGAAACGTCCTGTTGGGCGATAAAATCTACCAGCTGTTGTCGCTTAAGCAATTTATTGAATACGATCTTTTGTGTCTGACTCATGGCGCATACTTGAAAAACATTTTTTGCTATATCAATGGCGATCAGTTTAAGCTTACTCATGATGGATGCTCCTTTCTTTAACTGAAATGTGTTTACTGCACTGTCAGTTTGGCGCATTGTGACGCCGATTACAGGTGGGAGCGTCCATCTCATCACCCAAAATTAAAGATTGACAGCATGCCTACCCAGATATAATGTTCGCTTTAGGAGTTCCAGATTAATCATTGCGTCAAAGGAGTTGACCGATACCTAAACCTCGAAAAGCCCAGATTTCACTGGCAAGTACCCCCTATTACCACTGTGTCTCTCGCTGCGTACCCAAAACACTTCGTGGGGCAGGCTCTACGCCGCGCCTTTTTGTGTGGCGAAGATGCAATAACCTCACACAGCTTTGAACATCGTCGCCAGTGGACCGAAGATCGCTTACATGAACTGTCACAGATTTTTGCGATCGATTTATGTGGATATGCAGTGATGTCAAACTACTACCATGTCGTACTGCATGTAGATCAATCACTTGCTACTGAGTGGTCAGTTAATGAAGTAATCGAACAGTGGCATCAACTGTTTTCAGGCAATCTGCTCTCACAACGCTACCAACAAGGCGAAAAACTGAGTGCGGCTGAATCAGCCGTATTAAGTGAGCGTTAAGATGGGTGTCCGGCTAAGCTTATAGCTTATCGCCAAACAGTTCACTCGCCTTCGTATCGAGTAGTTGAGCCTGATCGTATTCCAAGAGCTGGCAAGCGGCTGGATTGGCCTCCTGTATACGATTGGCATAAGGATCGATTAACAAGATCGGTTCACATGAATGCGCAAATAGATTTGCATAGTAAAGCTGTTTTTCAGTTTCCGTTTTCATGTCACTGTTTGATCTCTGCTGATTGCTTCAGGCTGATGAATGATAATTACATAAACAATATTCGCGCCAAGTTACGAAATTGCGTATTTGTGATTACAATAAATCGTAATATTACGAAAATGCGTAGATTCTATCATTCCAGATATTTCCATATAAGCCCATTGTTTTCCAATATTTATGTGACGGCTGCCCACTTGGCACGGACCATGCTGTATGTGTGCTGATAGAAAGCTGAAAGTACTTCGATACTGTTGAGCCGGGCCTGTAGAGCCCATGGAAAGATGATGCGATGCACTAATCAGGTGCGGCATATCCAGAATTGAACTGTTTTTGAACTCACATGAGGGCTGAATAATGTCATATAAAAGTCTGGGAGATCCATTCGATCCCAACTCCAACCTGTTGCACAAGAAGGGCTGCAGTTGCCCGATCTGCGATGCCAAACGCACCCATGATTCCGGGCAGGATAAAGTCTCGGAAGCCGCCTTGCAGGCTCAGATAGAGCGTGCGGCCTACGAGCCGTCAGTGCATAACGATCACGGTCCGGGCACACCGGACACAAGTGTGACCGAGTCTTCTGAAGCGATCATGGATCGTGCTATTGAAAGCGCAATCGTGCGTTCTGTGTTCAATCACAACGAGTTGAATCGTCGCTCATTCCTGGGGCTTGTCGGGGGTGGTGTTGCCGCTTCGATCCTTTCTACAGTATTTCCATTGGAGGAAGCCAAGGCTGCCATCAAGGACTCACTAGGTAAACCTGAAAAGGCAAAACTCAGTGTCGGCTTTGTTCCCATCACCTGTGCCACCCCAATCATCATGGCGCACCCGATGGGTTTTTACAGCAAATATGGATTGGATGTCGATGTCATCAAGACGGCTGGATGGGCAGTTGCCCGTGATAAGTCACTGGCCAAAGAGTATGACGCCTCCCACATGCTGACGCCGATGCCTCTGGCAATGTCTCTGGGGGCCGGCTCAGTTGCCAAGCCTTACATCATGCCTGCGGTAGAAAATATTAACGGTCAGGCGATTGTACTTCACATGGACCACAAGGATAAACGCGATCCGAAGCAGTGGAAGGGATTTAAATTTGGTGTGCCGTTTGAGTATTCAATGCATAACTTCCTGCTGCGTTACTACGTAGCAGAACACGGTCTCGATCCGGATAAAGATATTCAGATCCGTGTAGTTCCACCTCCGGAGATGGTTGCCAACCTACGTGCCGGTAATCTTGATGGTTATCTCTCTCCTGATCCTTTTAATCAAAGAGCCGTGTGGGAGAAGGTTGGTTTCATTCATATTCTTACCAAGGAGATCTGGGAAGGGCACCCCTGTTGTGCCTTCGCCTGCAGTAAGGAGTTTGCTACAGAGCTTCCAAACACCTACGGTGCACTACTGAAGGCCATTGTTGATGCCACCCACTATTCTTCCAAGATGGAAAATCGCAAGGAGATCTCCAAGGCCATTGCACCGAAAAATTACCTCAATCAACCCGTGCCGGTGATCGAACAGGTCTTGACTGGTACTTATGCAGATGGATTGGGTAAGGTGCATAAGGTGCCTGATCGAATCGACTTTGATCCATTCCCATGGCACTCCATGGGCGTCTGGATCCTGACCCAAATGAAGCGCTGGGGTTACATCAAAGGGGGTGTTGACTATAAGGGAGTGGCCGAAGCGGTATACCTGGCATCCGATACCGCCAAGATGATGAAGGAACTCGGCTATACGCCACCGTCAGAAACCTACAAAAAATATACCATCATGGGTAAGGAGTTTGATTACAACAAAGCCGAAGAGTACGTGCAGAGTTTTGCGATCCGGAGGACTTGATGCTTAAATCCCTTAATGTCAGATCTTATGTTCTGTCGTTTGTAATCCTGGTTGCATTGCTCGGCTTATGGGAATTGCTCAATCAGCCTCCTGAGACAACGGAGGCATTGACTGAGTATGAGATCCTCATGGGTGGGGCAGATCAGGAGGCGAGAGTTCCGCCACCGTCCGCAGTACTAAAACTTGCTGCAGAAGAACTGGGTAATCCGTTTTATGATGCCGGTCCCAACGATAAAGGGATCGGCATACAGCTAGGTTACTCGATTTATCGGGTGTTGGCGGGTTATCTCTTGGCAGCGTTGATAGCAATCCCAATAGGTTTTGTTATCGGTATGTCCCCGCTGATGAATAAGGCACTTAATCCCTTTATTCAGGTGTTACGTCCGATCTCGCCACTGGCCTGGATGCCCCTTGCGCTGTTTATCATCAAGGACTCGGAAGCCTCGGCGATTTTTGTAATTTTCATCTGTTCGATCTGGCCTATGCTGGTCAATACCGCGTTTGGTGTCGCCAATGTGCGTAATGATTGGATTAATGTCGCACGTACCCATGAGTTGGGCCGGGTACGTACCGCATTTACAGTCATTCTGCCCGCAGCTGCTCCAACCATCCTGACGGGCATGCGTATATCGATAGGCATCGCTTGGTTGGTGATTGTGGCTGCGGAAATGCTGGTAGGTGGTACCGGTATCGGTTATTACGTCTGGAATGAGTGGAACAACCTCGATCTTTCAAGTGTGATCTTCTCGATTATGATGATCGGTATCGTTGGTATGATCCTGGATATGGTGCTCTCACGTGCGACCCGCCTGGTCGAGTACAACGAATAGGAGGTCTGGCGTGGAAAAACATCTTATTAATATTGAAGGTCTGTCCAAGCGTTATCCGGCACAAAGTGGTAGTGCTGATCTAACGGTTTTTGAAGACCTTAACTTCGGAATCAATAAAGGGGAGTTTGTCTGTATCATCGGTCATTCAGGATGCGGTAAATCCACCATCCTTAATATTATCGCGGGTCTGGATGACGCGAGCGATGGTATAGTGATTATGAATGGCAAAGAAGTTGTGGGGCCTAGCCTGGAGCGTGGTGTTGTGTTCCAGAATTACAGTCTGCTTCCCTGGCTTAGTACTCTAAAGAATATCACCTTTGCAGTCCAGGCCAGATGGCGAAACTGGACAAAAGATCAGGTTGTTGAGCACAGCCTTAAGTTTCTGAAACTGGTGGGGCTGGAAGGTGTAGAAAACCGTAAGCCATCACAGCTTTCTGGCGGAATGCGCCAGCGTGTAAGTATTGCTCGGGCCTTTGCGACCCAACCTCAACTACTCTTGCTGGATGAGCCTTTCGGCGCATTGGATGCATTGACGCGTGGTGTGATTCAAGAGGAACTACTGAAGATATGGAGTGAAACAAAACAGACTGTCTTCATGATTACACATGATGTAGACGAGGCGATTCTACTCTCGGATAGAATACTGTTGATGACAAACGGGCCGCATGCAAGGATCGCAGAATCTGTAAAGATCTCCATTGACCGTCCACGTGATCGCAATACCATTATCCACGACTCTGCCTATTACCCTATACGGAATCACCTGGTTGAATTTCTTGTCTCCAGATCACGGGAACTCTCAGGTGGCGAGTCAAGTAAACCGCTTGATACACAAGAATCAGGTGCTCCATTAGAGGTTGATCCTGGCGCAAAGAATACTGAAGAACTGGAAGCAGAGAAGAACAATGTTGCTGTTTTGGTAAAGTAACATCATGAAGACTAAATATTCCTGGAACTATAAATAATTGGGAGAAAGTACTATGATTAAAGATGAAATGAAATCCCTGATCCTGGGAGCAAAGGAAAAATGTGGCGTTACTTGGGAGGGGATTGCGCAAGAGATTGGTATGTCTCCTACATGGATCACTTCCGCATGCTTGGGGATGAATAGCATGCTGGCGGACCAAGCGAAAAAGGTCTGCGCAATGCTTAGTCTTCCAAATGAAGTGGCTACTACACTTGAAAAGTGTCCACATAAAGATTGGGATAAGCTAGTCCCAACCGATCCCTTGGTTTACCGCTTTTATGAAATTGTTGGTGTTTATGGCGATACGATAAAAGAGATTATTCACGAAAAATTTGGTGACGGTATCATGAGCGCCATCGATTTCTCCATAAATATACAGAAAGAGGAAAATCCAAATGGTGATCGAGTTGTTGTGACCCTCAACGGGAAGTTCCTGCCCTATAAGTCCTGGTAAATTCACCGGAAACGGGAACGCTCACAAAAAATATTCGTAGGCTCCCAGATCTTGGGAGCCTTTCTTTGCCATATTTGAAAATAATTGGAAATGCCAACGTGCAAAACTATTTTCAATCAGGGGAAAACAGATATGAACACAACTGAAGACCCAAGACCACCACTCCCACCATTCGATTCCGAGACTGCAGCCCAGAAAGTTCGCATGGCGGAGGATGCGTGGAATACCCGTGACCCTGAGCGGGTTTCACTGGCATACACGCAAGATAGTACCTGGCGAAACCGCTCTGAGTTCTTATCGGGCCGCGAAGCTATCGTTCAGTTTCTCACTCGAAAGTGGAGCAAGGAACTGGATTACCGTCTCATCAAAGAGCTTTGGGCGTTTCATGATAATCGAATAGCTGTACGCTTTGCATACGAGTGGCATGACGACTCTGGCCATTGGTACCGTTCCTATGGTAACGAAAACTGGGAGTTTGACGAATACGGGTTTATGCAGCGACGCATTGCCAGCATCAACGACCTACCAATTCCTGAGAGCGAGCGGAAGTATCATTGGCCGCTAGGCCGCCGTCCCGATGATCATCCAACTCTTACTGAACTAAATCTATGATTACCAATCGGATATCACCTAACAACGTGCCTATACCAGATTGTGAACATCCCCCGTTCCGCTATTAATAAAAGGTGACGGAGGGATTATTTTTATACAATAGTGACAACTGATCAAAATTTAATCCCTCCGTCACCTTTTTATTTTCGGCCAGTGCCACTGAACTTAAAAGCAAAGAATTAGCCGGACACCCACCTTAATCTACCCAGGAAAACATCAGAATAATAAGCAGTTACCTAGTTTACTTATGATGGGTGTCCGGCTAATTTGAGACGAACGATGATGGTATATAGCGTTTTACGCTCCACCATCGTCAGCAAGACCCCAGAGTGCCCCTTTCCAATAACCGTTCATCAATGTCAACGTTAAGATGGGTGTCCGGCTAAGCTTCGGCTAAGCTCTAAGCTCTTTTAGGTTGGCTCGTGCTGTTGACAGGGGCGGTCATATAGATGTTAGTTTTTTGATTTTCGAGCATTCATCACAAGCTTAACTCGTTAATAGCCAAGCTCATCATAACCAAAGCATCTACAGTCCAAAATACCGCGAGAACATATGCTGTAATCTGCGCCGACCTTGTTCCAATCTTTAGCCCACGCTTTCCTAGAACAATTCTAGTTATGGTAAAACAGCCTGGTATGTACAAGTAAACAGCTCCCCCAACTAGTGCAAATACAGGCCACCATTCATTCCCAATAATCATCAAATATCCTGATACCGGAAGAATCCACATGAGCAAAAAATCCATTATTCCCATGCTGAATCTTTCGAAAGCAAGCATCGTAGGGTCCATAACATCTTCAGTTTCGGAAAGTCCGAGCTTAGTGGCTAAATCATTATTAAAGACTGCTAATGTTTGTCCGACCCAACCAATGAGGCCTAAAATTATTGTAATTATGCCTATCGTGAAAGTCATTGGTATCTCCCTTTAAGCAAAACTAACGAGCACGTATTCGGGGTCAGTGTAAAACTAAACGTCCGCTTCGGGTAGCCGTCCACCACCCACTATAACCGCAAGACCGCCCGGTGTATTAAGCATCTTGCTGGCTGCTGCGCTCACTTGATTAACCCTCATTGAATACACGCTGTGATTATCCGATACGTAAACAATCAGCCGTTTGCGCATCCTACATTAAACACCTTTAACACCCGTGTATTATCACCACCAGTTTGCTGTCGTTATTTCATTAGCTGGCACACCTATTGCTAAGACAGGGTATGAGTTTTTCAGTACGGCAGCAGCGACATAACCAATGCTGGCGTAATACAAATAGTAGGGTGCAACGGCGCACCAATATGACAACGGGGTCATAACAGGAGCGATGCCCTGTTGTGGCCCTTATTATTTTGATATATCGATTGAGGAGTCGTTCATGTATACAAGTAAGCTTTCCAGAAAGCAGCTGGTTTCCCTGTTAGCGGTTGCAACATTGCCTGTCGCAATGCCGTTTTCAGCCGTCCATGCCGAAAACGCAGTGACCAAGGCACTGGCAGAAGGGACAGGCTCCGCAAGTCTGCGGTATCGCTATGAAGTGGTTGACCAGCAGAACATTGCCGAAGATGCGGAGGCCTCTACGGTGAGAACCCGTGTTGGCTATAAGACCGGCGAGGTTGCAGGCCTTACTGGTTATGTTGAGTTTGAGGATGTTCGGGTTGTCGGCACCGAACGCTATAATAGTACCATGAACGGTCTCGGTATCTATCCGGTAGTGGTCGATGTTGAGAGCACTGAACTGAATCAGGGGTTTCTCTCATATAACGCTGGTGCAGAAACGACTGTAAAAGCGGGTCGTCAACGTATCATTCTCGATAACGCCCGTTTTGTCGGTAACGTCGGCTGGCGTCAAAATGAGCAGACCTTTGATGCCTAATATTAAGGCGCTGAACGCTGATATCAAAGGGCATCTGCTAAACGTTTCCTATAATGGGCTAAGCGCAGGAAAGCTGACCGGTTACAGCTACATGCTTGACTATGAAAACTCGACCAAAGATACGCAGACACTCGGTATACGCTTCAGTGGCAAGCAGAAGGCAGGCGACGTGGGGCTTCTCTACACCGCAGAGTTTGCGACGCAGAGTGACTATGCCGACGCACCCAGTACTGTAGATGCCGATTACACCTTGCTTGAAGGTGGTGTAGCGGTAGCCGGTGTGACCGCCAAACTAGGTTATGAGGTGCTGGGTGGCGATGGCGTTTACGGCTTTGCAACACCGCTAGCGACCGGCCATGCCTTTAATGGCTGGGCAGATAAATTCCTCGGTACACCCAGCACAGGCTTACAGGATACTTATTTATCGGTCATGGGTAAGGTGGCTGGTGTGAAACTATTGGGTGTCTATCACGACTATAGTGCGGATGAAGGCAGTGCAGATTACGGTTCAGAGATTAATCTACTGGCCGCCAAAAAAATCTCCAAACACTATGCTGTCGGCGTTAAATACGCGAGTTACGATGCAGACACTGTCTCGGTTGATACTGACAAGTTATGGTTGTGGGGGCAGGCGTCATTTTAGTATGAATGCATCACGTATCAACATGGGTGATGTGTGAGTATAGCCCCTTGTTGATGCGTGACTGCCTGAAATAGGCGCTTAATTTAGAATAGTGTTTATTTAAGCTGGATAAAGATTATGAAATTGAAAGTGATGCTGGTTAATGAAGACCGGGCGCAACAAGCGGAACTTATGGCCGCTGTAGAAAGTGATGGCCATACCGTGGTGGCGCAAAACGATAGTACCACTGGTCTGTTAAAGCAGGTGCAGCAGGCTTCCCCTGAGTTATTGATTATTGAAACGCCAGAATTAGATGGCGCCACGCTCCAGGGGCTGGCGCTATTGAATCAGAAAGCACCGCTTCCTGTGGTTGTGATGACTTGCAATGACGACGAAACGTTGATTAATAAATCGGTACATGCAGGGGTGAGTGCGTATGTGGTCGACGATGCGCGTTATGAGCGGGTTGGGCCGATCATGCAGGCGGCCGTGGCGCGCTTTAAGGCATTTCAGAGTCTACGCAATGAACTGGATAAAACAAAAAGCACGTTGGCTGAACGCAAGA
>CALZHD010000111.1 GCA_945787155.1 uncultured Gammaproteobacteria bacterium
GTGTTGCAACTATGGCTTATTCAACCCGGCTGCGTTATACCAACGAATTAAAATCTGAGATCTGGCGGAGATACAAGAAAGGAGAATCTTTAAACGCTATTGGCCGGTCAATCGATAGATCCTCATCTTGTATTTATGGCGTGCTATCACCAATGGGTGGGATCTGCCCTCCTGAAAGAAGACGTTCAAAACGGGCGCTCAGCCTGGCTGAACGAGAAGAGATTTCCCGTGGGGTCGTCGCCAATTTGTCGGTAAGGGCAATCGCATCTCAATTGGGTCGAGCACCCTCAACAGTAAGTCGAGAGATTAACCGCAACGGAGGCTATGATGGTTATCGAGCTACCCAAGCTGATCGAAAAGCCTGGGATAGAGCGAGACGTCCCAAGCGTTGTAAACTAGCATGTAATCGCGCCTTGAGCCGGATCGTGGAAAACAAACTCAGATTAAGATGGTCTCCGGAGCAGATCGCAGGCTGGCTTAAACGAGAGTACACAGGGGATGATCACAATCAGGTGTCACACGAGACTATCTATCGCAGCCTCTTTATTCAGGCACGTGGGGTTCTTAAAAAAGAGCTTCAGCTACTCTTACGCTCAAAGCGAACCATTCGTCGTTCCAAACAATCTAGTTTGAAAGGTGATGGGCTTGGAAGCATGCCAAATGCCGTATCAATTTCTGATAGGCCAGCAGAAATCGAAGATCGAGCAATCCCTGGTCATTGGGAAGGTGACCTTATAGAAGGCTCAAATAACAGTTGTATTGCGACTCTGGTCGAACGTCACTCACGTTATGTCATGTTAGCCAAGTTGGATAATAAAAGGACAGACACCGTCGTACCCGCCCTCATTAAGCAAGCGAAAAATCTTCCTGATGAACTCTATAAATCATTGACGTGGGATCGTGGCACAGAGATGAAAGGTCATCAGCGTTTTACGTTGGAAACGGATATACAGGTCTATTTCTGTGACCCACACAGCCCATGGCAAAGAGGCTCTAATGAGAATACCAATAGATTATTACGGCAGTACCTTCCAAAAGGGACTGATCTATCAGCTCACTCTCAGGCTGCGTTGAATAAAATCGCTAGACAACTCAATGAGAGACCAAGAAAAACTTTGGATTATGAGACACCAGCTGATAGATTTAATGCCTGTGTTGCAATGACCAGTTGAATCCACACTATGGAGCAGTCGTCTATGCTGCTAGCTCGATAGGCCGCTCTTGGCCCAGACTGTGTGAAAACTCAAAATATCAGAAGAAACGTGAATACCATAACCATTCATTTTGGGAAATCTCTTCTTACGCGGCTTCTCACAAAGCCAATTTTTCGTGAAAAGAAAAATATTTGAGTTTTCACACAGCCTGGGCCGATCTGAGACACACGAGACTCGAACTAAACTGACACTGTCTGTCAGTTTAAGTCTGAGCTAGTACACCTGCTTGCGTTGCTGATTACGATCTATTCTTGCATTTTTTGGACGTTCAGCTGTTGTGATTAAAATATTTTTTTGCCAGCGTCACCCGCTGTTCATAGGCCTCGCGTGCAATGCGGATATCTTCAAGAAAGTAGGGCAGCTCTCTGAGTGTTAGTGCCTGAGGCCCGTCGACCAGTGCCTTTTTGGGTTCAGGATGAAAATCGACCAGTACCATGTTGGCACCCGCGATAACGCCCTGAGCGGTGACATGCATCACATCGAGGATGTGGTCGGGGGCCATATCGCGTGAACCAACCGAGTGAGATGGATCAATGCAGACCGGCATGCGCGTGAGGCGTTTGACCACCGGCACATGAGCGAAATCGACAAAGTTACGGTGCGGATCGCCCATGTTGGTTTTCATGCCGCGCAGACCGAAGATCACCTTGCTATTGCCCTCACTAGCAAGGTATTCAGCAGCGTTGAGTGATTCTTCCAGTGTGATGCCGAAGCCGCGTTTCAACAGTACCGGGTGGGTTTGCTGGCGACCGACGATCTTTAACAGTTCAAAATTTTGTGTGTTTCTTGTGCCGATCTGTAACATCACTCCGGTAGGGTTGCCAGTCTGTTCCAGCGCGGCGTTGATCTCATCGATATGGCTCTCGTGGGTGATCTCCATAGCGACGACCTTGATGCCATATTTGCCTGCTAGTTCGAACACATATGGCAGGCACGTTTTACCGAAACCTTGAAATGAGTAGGGATTGGTGCGTGGTTTATAGGCCCCCATGCGAGTACAGGTCTGCCCATTTTCCTGCAGTACTTTCATCATGGCCTCAACATGCTCAGGTGTGTTGACGGCACATAGACCCGCGAAGACATTGAGGTTGTCCTGGCCGAAGGTGACGCCGTTGTATTCAAAAGAGGTTGGACGTGTGTCATCTTTGTGGCGGCCGAGGACGCGATACTCTTCCGAGATGCGTACCGCACGCTCGACGCAAGGCAGCGAACTCATATCTTCAAGGCTGAGGGCGTGGGTGTCGCCGATCAAATAGATTTCGGTGAGTGTCTGTTGCGAACCCGTCTCCCGATGCACGCGGTGCTCGATAGATGGCAGGTTGTTCAGGTGTTCCAGTAGTCGACCATAGTCGCTGCCTTTGGGGTCGGTATCCGGGGTGAGTATTAATATCATTTTTTGTTATCCGCTGTGTTTCAGTTAGGGGCTATTATTTCATAGTTTTGTATTACGCATGACTCAATTACGAAATCGTTTGGTGAGATTGCCGACGAGGTTAATTTGTCGACATTAATCCGCTGGATAATGAAGATCGGGCGCGGTGTGATTATTGGCAGCGTCGCCGGTCGATTTAATGACGATGATGACGTTGCTGATCGCTTTTTGATGAGATCGTTTAAGCTGGTTTTGAGTGGGCGAGATTAGCGTTCATCGTGAGGGTGCCCCAGCTTGCACACAATAAATCATACGGTTAGATATCAGTTTGTTGCCGTAAATTTTACACAGTTACGTCCTGAGTTTTTGGCATCATACATTGCCATATCGGCCCTTTCAAAGAGGGTTTTGGCCGTGTCTTCACTGTTGAAGCATGCCACTCCCAGGCTAGCAGAGGTTGGTATTAGTTCATCACCATAGCGGTAGCTGCTGGTATAGATAGCGCTGCGAATACGTTCGGCAAGCAGCATGGCGCCATCTTTATCGGTGTTGCTCAACAGGATTGTGAACTCTTCACCGCCGTAACGAAATAGCATATCGGAACTTCGAATGCATTCTGAGATGCGTTCTACTACCGCTTTAAGGATGTAATCACCCGCAGTATGGCCGTATTCATCATTGATCTGTTTGAACAGGTCAATATCAAGCGCAATGAGGGAGAGCGGCGTATTATGGCGACGTGATAGTTCTATTTCGCGCACAACAGCAGAATTCATCGCGGCACGGTTGTTGGCACCTGTTAGTGGGTCTTGCAGTGCTGCGGTCAGCGCGCCTCTGTATAGCAGGGCGTTGCGTAACGGATAAACCAGGCTGCACAGCAGGTGTTCAAACAGCATTGTCTCCTGGAGATTAAACTTCTTTTTGCGGGTGATTATCAGCTGCCCTAGTGATTGACCTGCCGCAGAAAGCTGATATGAGCATGAATGTTTGGCGGGTGTTCCAGCCTCAATCCTGATCCCTTGTGTCTGGTGTTCATATAGAATACTTTGGTGTGGGATCATTACGCTGATCTCTTGCGAGAAGATCTCGATCAGGGCATCGCTGTCCAGCGTGGTTTGCAGCACGCTGATGATTTGCAAGGCGCGGTTCAAGCCGTTTTGGCCAGTTTCGCTCTCCAGGGCATCTGACATAAGTGCCAGATTGCCAAGCTCGTAGACCATGTTTTTGTCATTTTGTTGAGTTTGAGGGGTGGGCATATTCGAACCTCCTGGTTAGTGCTAACACGCTCATGACAATATGCATGGAGCGTGCCAGTTAGTGCTGTGAGGCCATTTAGAGTACTGATGACACTAAAATTTCTTTGTAAAATATAAATTTACGATAGTGATAGGCATGAAATCCTATCTTGTCAATGTTTTGACTTTAGTGGGTGTTGGCCGTGGTGACGGCAAAAAATGGCAGTTGGAATTTGTTACAGGTGGGATTTGTTGGAAAAAGTGCTAGTCTCAAAAGCAGGTGTTAATGGATTAACACGAGCTAGTAACAATTAGGGGGCATGGAATGCAGGGTGAGATTATCAGAAGCCTGGATGAGCTGTGTGTGGCTCTCTCATCGCAGGTACCAATTTCGAATCGACAGTTAGGCGAAATTCTCGTCGAAAATCAAAAATTAATTAGTCGTAGCCAACTTGATGAACTGCTGCGACAGCAACAGGATGGTACTCAGAAACGACTGGGTGCGATGCTTGTGGAGCAGGGATTAGTCTCGCAGGAACAGGTCTACCTGGCATTGGCAGTAAAGTTCGGAATTCCGTATGTCCGGCTTGATGACTTTGAGATCCAGAGTGAGGTGTTATTGCGGATACCGGCAGAGGTTGCATTTCGTTACAACATCATGCCATTGGTAGTACTGGGAAAGCATCTGGTGGTAGCGATGGAAAATCCGCTTGATCTAGGCAATATTGAGGCGCTTACCTTTGCCATTAGTCTAAAGCTTGAGGCGGTTATCGCGCCATTGCGTGATATCTCGGTGGCGCAGAGTAAATACTATAGTCGTTTTGATGAAAATGAAGCGCTGAAGGACAAACAGCTTGCACCCATCGCCTATCATGCCGGGCAGCCGGATCCAGTGCATGTGGTCGAGGCACAAGCGAGAAAGAAACCGCTGGTGAGATTATTGAGTGCGATTGTGCTTCAAGGTGTCGTGCGGGGGGCTTCCGATATCAATATTCGTCCCGATAAAGAGAGGATCAAAATTTATTATCGGGTCGATGGGAAGTTGCAATTTGCGCGCACCATGGACAAGTCACTGCTACAACCTCTGATCTGCCGTATCAAGGTGTTGGGAGCGATGGACATTGCTGAACGTCGCGCCCCCCAGGATGGTCATATCAGGCTGATGCGTGGCAAGCGCCATATTGACCTGCGTGTGTCAGTCATTCCCACAATCGATGGCGAGAGTGTTGTCATACGCATTCTTGATAAAGAAGTCGGGGTGAAGCCGTTCTCGCTATTGGGGCTTGCGCAGACGGAGCAGGAAAAGATTTCGACCTTACTGGCAAGGCAGAGCGGCCTGTTCCTGGTGGTGGGCCCTACTGGCTCGGGTAAGACCACCACTTTATATGCCTTACTGAATGAAATTAAAAAAGAGCACGCTCATATCATCACGATTGAAGACCCGGTGGAATACGAAATGTCAGGGATAGAGCAGGTGCAGGTGGCTGCTTCACATGAGGTGGATTTTGCACGCGTGCTGAGGAGTGTGCTGCGGCATGATCCGGATGTGATTATGGTTGGAGAGATTCGCGATAATGAGACTGCTGAGATTGCCAACAAGGCGGCATTGACCGGTCATTTTGTCCTGAGTACGTTACATACGCATGACTGTGTGAGTACGGTGATTAGACTGATTGATATGGGCGTTAAACCTTATCTGCTTGCAGCGACGCTACGAGGTGTTTTAGCGCAGCGATTGGTAAGATTGAACTGTCATCATTGTGCACAGTCGATCCCGCTAGATACTGTTAGCAGAGATGCGTTGAGGCTTACCGACGATGACCAGGTGCTGTGTGGGCTGGGTTGCGATACCTGTAACCAGAGTGGTTTTCAGGGGCGTACATTGGTCAGTGAGGTGCTGATTGTTGATGATACGCTTGCAGGCCTGATTAACGGTAAGCCAGATAGGTCGTTATTTGTCGAAAAGGCGTTTGAGAGCGGTATGCTTTCAATGAATGATGACCTGATTCGTCTGGTAAAAGCAGGCAAGGTCGCCCCTGGTGAAGCACTTTCTTATCATATGTCATAAAGCTTTGTGCTTGTTGGAGGAGTACAATCGTATCATCTATTATTAAGGACAGTGAGGTTGTTTCGATTGCCAATATATTTGGAATTGACTGAGTGGTGGCAAAGATGGAGTCAGCTAAGATAGAAAAGGAAGAAGATGGCGTCACCAGGTTTCCTCGTGGGATCTTGTTTTATATTCTATTCATAGGAATCCTTTTTTCTACGTTCCTTTTCTTATTGGTACGGGAATGGGAGCAGCAACAGACCCAAATTCGTTTTGAGGCTGATGCATCATCCTATGTCGTGGCCATCCACAATGAGATTGACAGGCATCAGGAAGCGGTAACTGCGATCGCCAGTTTTCATCGCTTATCAGATGAGACTAGTCGTGCCGCCTTTAGTGCTTTCGCGAGTGCAATACTGCTTGAGCATGATGACACGCAGGCCTTTGAATGGGCGCCTCGGGTGTTACATGCAGCGCGGGTCGAATATGAAGTGAGAGCGCATCAGGCGGGCTACAGTGGATTTCGTTTTACAGAACGTGCCATTGATGGTGAGTTGGTGCGCGCACTGCCGCGTGATGAATATTTTCCTGTTTATTATGTGGAACCATATGGGGGCAATGAGGAAGCGTTGGGATTTGATCTTGCCTCTGATCCGGTGAGGCGAAAAGCGCTTGAGCAAGCCCGCGATAGTGGAGAAATTGTTGTCAGTAGACGCATACGTCTAGTACAGATTGGTGGGCAGTACGGTTATCTGATGTTTAAGCCTGTATATGTTAGTGATGCGCCCCTTCAAACAGTTGAAGCTCGTCGAGAGCAGTTGCAAGGATATGCGCTCGGTGTATTTCGCCTGGGCGATTTTATTGATGAGGCGTTACAAGATTCAGCCCACGAAACCCTTGATGTATGGGTCTATGATCAGGTGGCGTCAGGATCACGAGAGCTACTTTATCATCGAAGCGCTGAGCAGAATAAGGAAAGAGAGGACGAGCTTGTTAAGCCATTTACTTCTACTAGTGATCTGACATGGGAGGCGGTATTAGAGCGACATGGACGACAGTGGGTATTTATATTCAAACCGTCATCGGCCTTTTTGAATGTGGAATCTCTCTGGCGCTCCAGGCTAGTGTTGTCAGTTGGCATC
>CALZHD010000112.1 GCA_945787155.1 uncultured Gammaproteobacteria bacterium
TGCCGATGCGGCGGGCATGCGCCCGGCAGTTTTCCCGCACTGGTTCCATCGCATCCGTTTCCGCTGCAAGGTTTGTCATGCGGATCTGGGCTTTGCCTTCAAGGCGGGTGGTAACAAGATTACCATGGCTAAGATCATTGATGGCAAGTTCTGCGGTGCCTGCCATAACGGTGAGATTTCATGGTCGGTTGAAAACTGTGCTATGTGCCATTCCGGTAATCCGGGCACACCCACCCATTTCCACGGCAGTACGGTGCAGCGTCTGATCGCGCCGGCATATAAGCCGCTTCAAGCTACAGACGCCAAGAAATAAAGGAAGCGAGCCATGAATCAAAAAACAAAAGCTATTTCCTTTTCATGTGCAGTAATGATGGCTGCATTTATGTGGAATGCACAAAGTCATGCAACCGAGGCGGGAGATAAAGAGGCGCCACTGATGGTGGCCGAAGTGTCTGGACCTAATACTTTTAACCTTAACCTGAAAAAACCTAAGTCACGCAACCTGCCACCCGCTGAAGATGGGATCCATGACCCCGAAAATGAGGCGACGCATTCGTTGCAGCATCCACTCGAGGCCTATAAGGGATTGCCAACCAGTGAATTTGGTAACTATGTTGACTGGGTGAAAGCGCTTGATCAGGGTAAGTTGCGTCCTCGTTGGGATCGTGCCGATCCAAACGACGAACCGTTTGTCATGGATCTTGATATTGTACGTCCGGTAAAAGCCTCTGTGCCGGATGTGGTATTCCCTCATCGTCAGCACACAGAGTGGCTGCTCTGCTCAAATTGCCACCCAGCGATCTTTGTCCCGCAAAGACTGGCTAACCAGATCAGCATGTCCGCCATCCTGTTGGGGCAAAAATGTGGTGTCTGCCACGGTAAGGTCTCATTTCCTGTCGAGACCAAGACCTGCCGCAAATGTCACTCTAAGCCAAAACCAGCAGACTGGCAGCCACCTTTGAGTGAAGCAACACTGAAGAATCCTTGGAAATAACCGACATAATTAATTCGAGCTGGTACATATTTTAAGGCTAGAAAATCAACACCGGGCGGGTTCTTCGCCCGGTGTTCCCTAATAATGTGTTTCAGTCTGGGTTAATTGTTGAGTTAATTTAAGGATTATTGAAACCATGCAAATATCACTTTTGACGCGCTGCTCTATTAATATTGGGATGATGTCAGTTCTGCTTGGGCTGGCTGTACCCAGTTATGCCGTAGATGACTGGGGTGATGAAGAGCAGATTGACATTTCTCGTATTTTTGTTATCTCATCTCAAGACAAACCTGAGTCTCACCCTTTTCACGGTGTGGGTCACAAGCTTGGCATGGATGTTGATGGTGTGGCGGGAAAGGAGCTGGTGCTCACGCGAGGGAAGAGCTACGCTTTTCGTGTCGAGACCGATATTCAGCATGATTTTTACCTATCGACAGAGGCGGTTGGCCGCGGTGCATCGGTATTTACCGAAGGCGTGACGGGGAATTTCACCTATGCGGGTATTGTCACGCTTGAGACCTCTAATAAAACGCCCAAAGAACTTTATTATGCATGCCGTAACCACACCTATATGGGGGGCAAAATCCATGTTGCGAACCCTGGCGAAGAGGATAAAGTGGCACTGGGGCAGGTAGACACCTCCTCTTTTCCGCCAACCAAACCGCCGAAACCGATTTCAGAAAACACCGTGAAGCAGAAGATCAGCTTCGCGGATATGTTTGTCAGCCAGTCTTCGGCGGCAACGCGCGTGGCCAATAGTGATAATGATAAGGCCAAGGTTGCCTATACCGATGCGCATGATCGTCTAAATAAAGCTAAAGTGGCGTTGGATGCGGGTGATCTGACACTGGCACTGCATGAAGTCGATGAGTCGCTGCGCTCAATGAGTACAGCCGCCCGCCTGGTGCCGACGCCTGAGCAGCTGGAGGAACAGAAGCAGAAATTTACTGCTTTGATGGAAGAGGTCAAGACCTTCGAAAAATCCTATAAGCGTAACGTAGAGCGGCTGGAAAAGAGTGGTAGAAAAGATGTTCGCGAGCATCTGAGCTATGCTGAACTGGAAAGCACGATTGAAGCGGCAGAGAGTTTGCGCGATATGAAGGAGATTAGCGCAGCTAATCGCCTGATGAAGGAACTGCAAAAGACAATTACCACGGCATTAGGTAAGATACTTGAGAACCAGACTGTGGTATATGATAAGACCTTCGATACGCCATTAGAAGAATACGAATATGAACTGGCGCGTTATCTTAGCTATGAAGAGTTGATACCTTTAGCAATAGAGCAGAAACGCCCATCTAAGCGCGCGATTGAGTTAATGGATCAATTTGTGGTGAAAGGAAAGAATATCTACCAGCAGTCGTTGCCTGTTGCGAAAAAGAAGGATTATAAAGAAGCAATCTTGATGTTGCAGGGTGCAACATTTCAGCTACAACGTGCATTACGGATGGTAGGAGTGAGATAACATGATCCAGGCCATGAGTGAACGATCACAGGAGATGCTACTAACCAGGGGTTGGTGGCGGGTGTTCGCACTGATGGCCTGTTTCACATTTGCCTCACAAGGTAATGCCGCTGACGCCAGCACAACCGGGGCCAGTCAACAATCGGAGCCGGGAATTACTGCGATCTGGTCGAGGGGGCTTCATTTTCAGACTGAAGGTGAGGTGGTGCCTCTGGCGGAGGATGGTATACATGATCCTGATAATGATGCCGTGCATCTACTGCAGGAGCCTTATGAGTCGATGGCCGATTTCCCGAGAGACTCGCAAGGCATTATTGATTGGGTGCAGACACTGCGCCAGGGATTGATCGATCCGCGTATGAGTCTCCACGGTGATGACATTATGTATCCGGTCGACTTCGATATCGTCTTTAGAAATACTGGTTCGATGCCCAATGTCCGTTTTCCACACCAGGAGCATACAGAGTGGCTGACTTGCGCAAATTGTCATCCATTGATCTTTATTCCACAAAAAGGCTCAAACCCCATTTCCATGTCAGCAATTATTCAGGGTGAATATTGCGGTGTATGCCATGGTAAGGTCGCCTTCCCACCTACTATGAATTGTGGCCGATGTCATTCCGTTCCAAATCAAACCAACTTGCGGCGTTAGTTGCGCTGACATCCGCCCTCTTAATGGGGGGGTGCTCAATGCTGTCCAAAAATGGGGGCGGGATGGAGGGTGCCAGGGCTGCCCAGCAACAGGAATCGCTCTACGGTTGGCGTTATATCGACGGCGGTTATGAAGGTGGTGGTGTCACAGGTCTGCGCCATGTGCGCTTTTTACGACCGGTACAGGTAGCGGCGCGGGGTGATTTTGTCTTTATAGTGGATGCTGGTGCAGAGCTCCTCTATCGATATGAGCTTGCGCGTGATCAGTTGACCGTCGTGATGGATCTTAAAGGGGTGACGCTCGGCGAGGTCTCTGATATCTATGTCTACCAGGATCATTCTTTTTTACTGGTTGACCCTGATTCAGCACGGGTGCTTCACTTTAGTAGCAATGGTCAATTAATCCGCACGTTTGAAGATCGCCTGAACCTGATTCGTCCCGTCGCCGTGACCTATGATGAAGAGATGGGGCGAGTTTTAATCGCCGATGGTTCAAGTGATGATGTGCTGGTATTTACATTCACCGGAGAACTGCAGGGTGTCATCGGCACTCGTGGTGTTTCTGAAGGGAAATTCCTCAACATTACAGCGATAACCTCTGGTGGTGATGGGATCTATATCACTTCACGCCTCGGTCATCGGGTGCAGGTGATGGGACGTGACGGCCGTCATGTCAACACGTTTCAGTCTGATACCGTGGTTTTTCCTTTAGCAGTCGCTGTCGACAAAGGTCATAATGCCTTTGTCAGTGATTACCTTGATAACTCGATTAAAGTGTTTCGTGATGGTCTGTTTCTTGAGAGTATTGGGGGCTCAGGCGCCGGGCCAGGACGTTTTAAACGTATTAGCGATCTGTGGTATGACGGCGGTTTTCTCTATGCGGTAGATAGCCTCAATGGCCGGATACAGATCCTGCGTGTTGAAATGGTTGAGCCTGCCGTCAGTGACGATGAAGAAGATCTGGTGGAAGGCGTTGAGACCACGGAGATGCCTGTGGCAACCGAAACAACTGTCTTAACTGATGACGTGACCGATGCTGTGAGTGAGGACATGGCCCCAGCCGATGAGATGAGTGCCGCACAGCATGAGCTTGAAGCGGCGCAGGCTGAGCTTGAGCGTATTCAGGCAGAACTGGCAGCGGCACGGGCTGAGTTAGAAGCCGCGAAGGGGCAAGGCGATGGCGCAGCATCGACAAACAATGCACCTGCCGCGCCTGACGAGGCACTTCCAGAACCATCGCAAATGAGCGATACACCCGATAGCGATATTCAGGAATAACCTTTCGATGATTCGTGATTCCTACCAGTGCCTGGTAGCCCTGTTATGCCTGATGCTTGTTGGTTGCGCCTCAGCACCCGCTATCTTGAGTTATGACGATCAGGGGGCGGAGGGGCATGTCTGGCCCACCGCGCCTGAGGTCGCGCGTTATCAGTACATTGGACAGCTAACCGGCGAGGAGAACTTCATCAAAGAAAAAGATGATGTCTCTATGGGGCGTAAGATGTTCGACTGGATGGTGGGGATTGTCGCTGGCGAAGCGGTCCCGACGGTGTTGCAGCGTCCGCAGTCAGGTGCTGTCGATAGTGATGGGCGAATTTATGTGACGGATGTCAGTCGAGCCGCTGTTTACGTCTTTGATAAGCCCAGCGGCAAACTCGATGTTTGGGAAATGGCCGGAGAACAGTTGCGTTTTAAGACCCCGATTGGCATTGTTGTCATAGAATTGGGTGAAGGTAAACGTGAAATCCTGGTGGCTGATGCGGACCTTAAGCTAGTCGTCAGGCTGGATCAGAATGGTAAGCCGCTAGGGCATTTCGGCGCGGGAGAACTGACGCGCCCCACGGGATTAGCGCGAGACTCGACCAGTGGCAAACTCTATGTGGCTGATACCCATGCCCATGACATTAAGATTTTCGATGCCAATGGCACCTTAATTAGGACAGTTGGCGGCGGCGTTCGCGGCGATGGTGCCGGTGAATTCAACTCACCGACCCACATCACCTTAGCCAATGAGCAACTCTATGTGACCGATACGCTCAATTCACGTATAAAAGTGTTTAGCAGCGACGGTGAGTTTGTACGCACCTTTGGGCGACGTGGACTCTTTGTCGGTGATCTGCCACGACCCAAAGGGGTCGCGGTGGATAAAGACGACAATGTCTATGTGGTGGAATCCTATTATGATCATCTGTTAGTATTCAATGAACTAGGGAATCTGCTTTTGCCAATTGGGGGCTCGGGCAGCGGTGTTGGAGAGTTTTACCTGCCCGCTGGCGTCTGGACAGATCACCATGACAGGATATATGTGGCCGATAGTTTTAATGGTCGGATCGTGATATTGCAGTATTTGGGGGGGGCATGAGACGTCATTTTACAGGTACGCTGTTGATCCTGCTTGCTATTTTATCGATGCCTTTGTCGATGACAGAGTCTGCCCATGCCGCGCGCATCTCGGATATCACGAATACAAAGCATAATTTCTCAGCGACCGTTGCGCCGACTGAGACGATACGTAACGCCCGAGCGGTGTCAGAATCGCAGATTTGTGCCTTCTGTCACACCCCGCATGGTGCGACCAACGAACCCAGAATGCCGCTGTGGAACCGCACTCTGTCGAGTGCCACTTATACCCCATATTCATCGACATCACTGGATGCCACGGATCTGGGGCAGCCTGAAGGCAAATCCAAGCTCTGCCTGTCGTGTCACGATGGCACCCTCGCGCTGGGTGCGGTGAATGTACTGAATCGTGTCGAGCTCAAGAAAGAGGGGCGTAACGTCCCGTTCCAGGGCACACGCGCTGATGGCACGATCCCTGATGGGCTGGGTGAAGCGTCTGGCTTTACCCGTCGTATCGGCGTTGATCTGAGCAACGATCATCCTATCTCATTTACCTTTGATAATGCACAGGCGGCGCGCGATGGCGAACTGTTCTATCCTGCTAGCGAGCAACATATAAAAGAGCGTGTGCCGGGTGGTGGACCGCCTTTTCCACAGTCACAGCACACCGGGGTGCCGGGTTTTCTGCCTCTGGAAGGGGGACAGGTGGAGTGTATTACCTGTCACGATCCACATGTGCGCTCTGATGACCCTAATGAGGGCAATATCAAGTTTCTGCGTGTCAATCGCACCCAGCGTAATGCCGAGCCTGTTGATGGGCAGTTCAACCCGGATAATGATCTGATCTGTATCGCCTGCCACAATAAGGCTGGCTGGGTCGGCTCTGCACATGCCAACCGTCTGGCGGGTGATGAAACCTATGAGGTGGCTGCAGGTGATCTGCGTGAGTTCCCACGTGATACGCAGGTGTGGCAGGCGGCATGTCTGAACTGCCATGATCCACACACGGTACAGGGCTCACGCCGCATCCTGCGTGAAGGCACCGATGGGCCGACGGCGATTGATCCAGCCACTGGCGCCAAATTCAAGCAGGGAGGGGAGCACGCGATCGAAGAGGTCTGCTTCGCCTGTCATTCTCCGGATGGTAACGTACTGGCCGGGCAGGGAGGCATCGGTTTTCAGGTGCCCAATGTTAAGACTGACTTTGTCACGCCAGGTAACACCCATATGCCGCTACAGAGCGCAGATCAGCGTGCCGGGCGTGAGGTCCATTCGATTGGCACAGGTAACGATGCCACTGAAGGGCTGACCCGTGGACAGGATTTTGTCGAGGCACCCGAAAAAATGGGTAAAGGCAATCTGATGAATCGCCATGTCGAATGTACCGATTGTCATAATCCACATCGCGTCGCCAAGAACCGCATGTTCAACGCTAACAATGCGATTCCTGATGATGCCGGTACCCATCCACACACACCCGCAGATATCGCCGCCAATGGCCTGACGATGCATACCAATTTTGCATCGGGCGTATTGCGCGGAATCAGC
>CALZHD010000113.1 GCA_945787155.1 uncultured Gammaproteobacteria bacterium
GCTTGCGAATATCAGGCAGATATTTTCCTGGATGATGAGTCCAGTCGCGCAATGGCAACATGGTCGTTAAATATGGGTTTTTCAGGGTCGACTAATTAATACTTTTGAGTGTAACTTTTTTAATCAAAAACGATGAATAAAGATCATCGTATGAATTATCGGACTTACCAACCTTGTATTAAATCTGATTACTATGTTAGAAATGCACTAGAACATTGAACCACCATAGAATATGTAATAAATAAGAGCGCTTTATGGTGTGTAGAAGAGGGCGTGAGTGTTATCTCGCGCTGATCAGAATAATAATGGATTGTTATTTGGTCTTGATTCCTTTTTCGTGTTTTTTCCATTTAGATTCTTGAACTAGAAGCATGGAAATGCTTGTTCACGTGAGCGTGCAGGATATTAGTTGTTTTGCCGTGAATATTTTGTAGTGGATTTTTGAGGAAGGATTATCGCAGTGCCTCACATAGTCTCTGAATCGATTGATACTGGCCTACATTGCCTCATTATTATTAGTCGGTTTTATAACCTGCCCGCGGATGCAGCGCAGTTGCAACATCAATTTGGTCAGTCAGGTCAGGTGTTTGGCTCGCCTGAAATTCTGCGTGGGTCCAAACTGCAGGGGTTAAAGGCCCGTCAGGTTACCTCGAACTGGTCACGTCTTGACCGTATTCAACTGCCGGCCATCGCCCAGCATAAAGATGGCCACTATTTTATTCTCGCTAAAGTCGATTTTAGTGAGGGCAGTGAAAAGGTCCTGATTCAGGATCCCCTGGAGAAGCGCCCGCTGACGCTGCCCAAAGAGATGTTCGAAGAGGCGTGGAATGGCGAGCTGATTCTGTTTACCCGCAGAAGTGGCATAGGGGGCGGCGAGCGCAAGTTCGATTTCAAATGGTTTATCCCTGCCATTCTCAAATATCGCAAGCTCTTTGGCGAGGTGCTGCTGGCATCATTCTTTATCCAGATACTGGCGCTGGTGACACCCCTCTTTTTTCAGGTGGTGATCGATAAGGTGCTGGTTCATCGGGGTCTTACCACGCTGGATGTTCTGGTTCTTGGCCTGTTGGTCGTCTCGCTTTTTGAAGTGGTGTTGGGAGGACTGAGAACTTACCTGTTTTCTCATACCGCCCAACGGATCGATGTTGGTCTGGGGGCCAAACTTTTTAACCATCTACAGGCATTGCCTATCAGCTACTTTGGGGCGAGACGAGTAGGAGACACGGTCGCCCGAGTGAGAGAGCTGGAGAATATCCGTAATTTTCTTACCGGCTCGGCATTGACGCTGGTGATTGATCTCCTTTTTACCGTGGTATTTCTTGCAGTGATGTACTACTACAGCCCCATACTCACCTACATTGTATTGGGCTCCATCCCGTTCTATATCATCCTGTCGGTGGTGATCACCCCGATTCTGCGTGCCAGGGTTGAGGAGAAATTTAGTCGTGGCGCAGAAAATCAGGCCTTTCTGGTGGAGAGCATCAGCGGCATCGAAACCCTCAAATCGATGGCGGTGGAACCACAGATGCAGCGCCGCTGGGAGGAGCAGTTGGCCGGTTATGTCAAAGCCAGTTTCAAGGCGACTAATCTGGGCAACATCGCGAGCCAGTTTGCTTCGTTTATTAATAAGGTCGTGGTGGTGCTAACGCTTTGGATCGGTGCGCGACTGGTGATCGAAGGCTCACTCAGCATCGGTCAGTTGATCGCGTTTAATATGCTTGCCGCACGCGTGAGTGGCCCGATCCTGCGCCTGGTGCAGTTGTGGCAGGATTTTCAGCAGGCGGGAATCTCCGTTGAGCGTCTCGGTGACGTGTTGAATGCACCGTGTGAGCCGGGCTATAACCCCAATCGCAGCACGCTGCCGCCGCTGGAAGGGCGGGTGAGCTTTGACAACGTCACCTTTCGTTATCGACATGACGCACCAGAGGTACTGCGTCGTCTCTCACTGGAGATTCCGCCAGGGCAGGTGCTCGGCATTGTGGGCCGATCGGGCTCTGGCAAAAGCACCCTCACTAAACTGGTGCAGCGTCTCTATGTGCCTGAGAGTGGGCGAGTACTGGTAGACGGGGTTGACCTCGCGATGGTCGACCCCAGTTGGTTGCGGCGTCAGCTCGGTGTGGTGTTACAGGAAAATGTCCTCTTTAACCGCCCGGTGCGGGAGAACATTGCGCTCAGTGATCCCGGCATGCCGATGGAACGTGTGGTACAGGCCGCCAAACTGGCCGGGGCCCATGACTTTATTCTTGAACTGCCGGAAGGCTACGACACGCTGGTAGGTGAGCATGGTGGCAACCTTTCCGGCGGGCAGCGCCAGCGTATCGCCATTGCACGCGCGCTGGTGTCAGATCCTCGCATTCTTATTTTTGATGAAGCGACCAGTGCGCTCGATTACGAGTCGGAACGGATCATACAGGACAACATGCAGCAGATTTGCAAAGGCCGCACCGTCATTATCATCGCCCATCGTCTCAGTGCGGTACGTCAGGCGGATCGCATCATCGTCGTCGACAATGGTGAGATCGCTGAAGATGGCAGCCATCATCAACTGATTAAGCAGCGTGGTCATTATGCGAAGCTCTATCAATATCAGACTGGTGACGCAAAAGAAGATCTAACCAGTATTAGTTAACTAGATGTAAACAAGAGGAGATTAGCGTATGACCACAGAAAACGCACAGCAACAGAACATCACGCAGGCCAACCAGTTGGCAGAGGCGCTAGCAGATAATCTATGGGTAACGACTGCAGAGTGGGGTGAGTTTGCTAAATCAAGTGTCGCATTGCCACTCACGCAGGCCGTTGATGGTATTGGCCTGCAGCTGGTGATGAGCCTGGGGCGAAAAAGCATGAAGGAGCATATGCAATATATTTCGAACGCCAGGAAATTATTGACCCCTGCCAGCTACTGGTTGCAGCGTGCCACTAAACGAGGCTTGATCGATGCGGAGCAGGCGCAGGCGATGCGTGCACAGATGGAAGCGTTGGCCAAACGGCTGGATCAACACGCGCATTCGGTGATGCAGGCTAACAATGAGAAACCGACTGAGTCACAAGATGCTGAAACATCGCAGGATGTTAATAATGATGCTGTGAAGTCCGACGCAGAACCGGCAATGGCACATTGATAGACTCATCTTTGCCGATGGGTGTACACAGGTTGATCTAGAGAGATTATTTAGCAGATGGCAAACAATAATCACAGGCATGAGCATGAATTCCTGCCAGCGGCGCTGGAGATTCAGGAGACGCCGCCTTCACCGATTGGTCGAATGATCAGCTGGTGTATCGTGCTGCTGTTTTCGATTGCTGTCGTGTGGGCCTTTATTGGTAAAGTCGATATTGTTGCAGTGGCGCAGGGGAAGATTATTCCCAGTGACCGCACCAAGGTGATTCAGCCGCTGGAGATCGGCACGGTGCGCGCAATCCTCGTGGCAGAGGGGCAGGCGGTTAACAAGGGTGATGTGCTGATTGAGCTGGATGCGACCAATGCCGGTGCAGACCAGGAGAGTATCGATAAAGAACTGCTCAGCGCGCGGCTTGAACTGGCGCGAGCCACGGCGCTGATTGAGGCCAGTGATGCCGGTGATACAGGGGCGAAGAAAAAAGTCACGCCCACGTGGCCAGCCGGGGCGGATGCAGTTGTCATCGCCACCCATCAAAAACTGCTCAACAGCCAGCTGCATGAACAGCGTTCACGGCTGGGGAGTCTGGATAACGATATTCAGGGTCGGCAGGCGGAGTTATCGGCCACGCAGGCGTTAGTGAAGAAGCTTGAGGAAACGTTGCCGCTGATCACTGAACGGGTTGACTCACTTAAGACACTGTCGGCTAAAGAGCTGGTTGCACGTGCCACCTATCTTGAACTGGAGCAGGAGCGTGTTGAGACGCAACAGGATCTACAGGCGAGTCGCGAACAGTTAAAGGGCACACAGGCAGCGATTCGGCAGATTAAGTTTCAACGTCAGGCGGCAGCGGCGGAGTTTATGAATGCCGCATTGGCGCAGGTAACAGAGACCAAACGCCGCGTCACCGGGCTGGAGCAGGAGTTAATCAAGGCGAGTCAACGCACCCGCCTGCAACAACTCACCGCGCCGGTCTCCGGGGTAGTGCAACAGTTGGCGGTGCATACCGTGGGTGGCGTGGTAACGCCGGCGCAGGCGTTGATGGTGGTGGTGCCGCAGGAGCATAACATCGAGGTGGAGGCGATGATCGCCAATAAGGATATCGGCTTTGTCTTTGCCGGGCAGGCGGCTGAGGTGAAGGTCGAGGCGTTTCCTTTTACCAAATACGGGTTGATAGATGCGGAGCTGAGCAGTGTTTCGATGGATGCCGTGGCCGATGAGAAGCTGGGGCTGATCTACACCGCGCGCGTGTTGCTTAAAGACAATGTGATCCAGGTGGGTTCCAAACTGGTGAACCTGAGTCCGGGGATGGCGGTGACGGTGGAGGTGAAGACCGGCAAGCGGCGTTTGATTGAGTATATCTTCAGTCCGTTGATGCAGTATGTGGATGAGAGTGTTAGGGAGCGGTAATGAAAAAAACAGGAAATATGATAATGATTAGAAATGTAATCGTGTTTGCAATGCTTTCGGTGTTACTTGCTGGGTGCAGTGAACCAAGGATGACCCAAGCGGAGTTAAAGGCAGCAGCAGGCATTGTCGATGGTCAATCCAACGATATACGCATTGGTGGAGTGTTGTATCGCATTCCACCACAATACAAGCTCAAATTTGTTAAATTTAATGAAAACAAGGTCAAAGAAAACATTAAGGCGAATGAAGGCGCTGTATCAAAGGTGAGGTTTCACATGAACCTATCCTCCTGGTTTGACCCGCCACCAGTTAATCTGAGCGAAGGTAATGCCTTGGTCAGGATTACGATTTCCAGGTATGGTTTTGAAGACCCGGTTAGAAGAGAGCAGGCATTCGAGAAAAAAAATGGGGAAGTCAACGGGATATTCCTGAATGGGGATTACGGGAATATATCTCTGTTGACTTTCCTAAGACTGCTGTTTTGAACTACCACGCCTTAAATGAAACGACGCCTAGAGGTTCTACAATTCTTTATCAATGTCATACGGATTATAGTGAGAGAAAAAAAAATGTGGCGAAAGCAACATCGTGTGGTTCGAGTTATCAAACACTGTCTGGACCCATTGTAGGTTATGTATTCAGTGGTCAGTTATTACCGCGTTGGAAAGAAGTACACACAGAAGTACTCAATCTTGTTGACTCATTAATCGTAGAAGAATAAGGGGGGAATCATCATGGCTGACTTTTATCTAACACAAGCGCAAATAGATGTGATTAAAGCGATGAGAGACGAGGCTGTCGATAATAACGCTGAAAATTACAGTCATATTTATCAACACATCGGAGATTTATTGGCAGCGCAAGGAGGCCCGGCAGATGTTACCAACTGGTTTCGTGGTGCGGAGCAGGCGAATGCTGGAACAGGGGCGTTCTCAGCGATGATTCGCGCATATAGTGAACGGCAGATGGAATTACGTGGCATTGGTGATCTATACATCGCAGACCCTAACCTGATGCAAGATGCCTCAAATCGAGTGGCTATTTTGGCTCTGGAAGACATTCTTGGTGAAAATTCGGATACTAGTGATAACCGGTTGCAACCAGATGGGAGTTGGCTATTTCCTAGCCTAGAGGAAATTGCGTTAAGGGATGCTATTGGTGTAGGTCAAATCCTTTTTGCATCTCTTCCTCCAGGAGACACAGCTCGAGCCGAAGAACAAAATGCAGGCTGGTCAGGCACGCTCCTGTTTTCCGCCCTGAACTCTGATCAGACCTCTCGACTGGTGAGTGCCGGTGGTGATGGACTGGATGTACTGGATGACCTCAAAAACATTCTGTTTGCCTATGATGCCCTGAGCGGAAAGGGGTCGGTGACAAATGAGACTAATTCTTATCTGAGTGATAAGAAGAACTTAGGCTAAAAATGAATAAATAAATCTCAAGGAAGAGAGGAGGATGTGATGCCAAGGAAGCAGAGGATGTACCTGCCGGGAATACCGGCGCATGTGATACAGCGGGGGAACAATCGGGATGCCTGTTTCTATGCCGAGCAGGATTACCGTGAATATTTGAGCTGGTTAAAAGCGGCGACAGACAAGTATCAGGTCGAATTGCATGCATATGTTTTGATGACAAACCATGTGCATCTGTTGCTGACGCCCAGTGATGAAATAGGAATATCAAAAGTGATGCAATCAGTTGGACGGCGATATGTGCAATACATCAACCATCGCTACAAGCGGAGCGGCACCCTGTGGGAAGGACGGCATAAAGGAAACATTGTCGATGCAGAGGATTATCTATTGAGCGGTTATCGCTATATTGAACTTAACCCGGTGAGGGCAAGAATGGTGCAACACCCTGGAGAGTATCGTTGGTCGAGTTATCGGTATCACGCCTATGGCGAGATAAATCGGTATATTACGGATCATGCGTTATACACAGCGCTTGGAAAGCAAAAAGAGCAACGATGGGAGCGCTACCGCTCGCTGTTTGATGTGGTGTTGGACCCAGACGAGGTTCAGAAGATTAGGAAGGCGGCAGCATTTTCAACACCGCTTGGGAATGATCATTTTCGGGAGCAGATCGAAGCAGCATTGAATCGGTCTGTCGGATACGCAAGAAGAGGGCGACCGGTCATGGTTAAAGAAGAGAGGGTGGTATAAATGAGAATGGTTTCTGTTTGTCACCGACCCCTTTGACCTTTAGTCCGGTGATGCAGTATGTGGATGAGAGTGTTAGGGAACGATAGGAGATAGCTTAGATGAGAATGGATAGCATTTGTCACCGACCCCTTTTTCCTGGGCGGCAACGACTCCATTACCGGTTCGGCGGGGAATGACACGCTGGTCGGCGGCACGGGCAACGACACCGTCAATGGCGGCGGCGGTGATGACCTGT
>CALZHD010000114.1 GCA_945787155.1 uncultured Gammaproteobacteria bacterium
TTCAGGCTTTCCGTGCACTTACTCTTGCAAGTAACTGCGAAACAACGACCGTTTTCAAGGCCACCGCCCAAACCAGAGGAGCGCATTATACGCACGCAATAACAAACCACAAGCGGTTTTTAAAAGGATATTCCAGTGTACCGCGATACTCGCTCGAAACGTCTAATGTTTACTGACCCTGACCCGATAAATGGCTGGACCATTTATTTCATAATTAGTCATTATCAGGAAGGCATCGGTGTATCCAAGGCTTTTACGACGAATTCAAGCAGTACTAATTGATTCTGTGATTACACCCGTTGTATTTTTTATAAGCATTATAGTAGTAGGCACCCTTCCTACGGAAAGTTCGTTATTGAGAGGATTCTTCTCCTTTGCACCCGCTTTGAGCATGGAACCCTTACTAGTGGCTTTTACAGGAGGAACTATTGGACACCATATAATTGGTCTAAAGGTTCGATATGTTCAAGAAGACAAATACATAAGTATATTTCATGCTCTACTTCGCTTCGTTCTTAAAATTTTCCTGGGGCTTCCATCTCTGATATTAGTACTTATCACCAAACGACATCAGGCAATACACGATGCTTTATCACAAGCAATTGTAGTGCATAAAAGCACAGAAAATTTACCCAACAGAGAACTACTCGAAGAGAGAATAACCGAAGAAGAGGGATTCAAATATCCTAGCGCTGTACGAAGAGGCGTTGTTACATTCACCTACCTTGCAAGCTTCACGGTTTTACTCGGGATAGTATTTACTGCGCTATTATCAGAGGAATGCGTACAACAAGATATTTGCAACGACAATGATAAATTGCTTGGCCTCATGTATAAAATTCTATTTTGGGCGGTATTTTTAACAACCATTATTATGGGGTATAAATCCAGATTATATGGCTGCAGAAGAAAACGGAAAGAGATATCTAACGAATAAATTACCCTAGGACATAAGCCTCCCTCGCTTAACCGGCACTAACACCAACATCAACCAACTGACAAGCCATCTCATGTCAAAATAGACTCAGATTATTTTCCAGCATTTGAGGTTACACCCACCTCACACTACTCATCCCTGTATGGCTTTGCTAGAATCCCCACATCTCAATAAAGCAACAAACATGGACACTCAATATGTATCAAGTTTCTAACAGTAGCATTCATGGCAAAGGACTTTTCGCCACCACCCGCATCAAAAAAGGCACGCTCATCGGAAACGTTGAAGGACGCAAGACCAAACGCAACGGTTCGTATGTTTTGTGGATCACTGATGATCAGGGGTTTCTGGTGCAGAACGAGATGAAATATATCAACCACTCAGCGAAACCCAATGCAGCCTATTACGATGACTTGACTGTCGTTGCGCTACGCAATATCAAAGCGGGCGAAGAGATTACCCACCACTATCAGAGTGAGTTTTAACTGCCGCGCTACTCCACCTTGCCCCAGCCACCACCACCCGGCGTCTCGATGATCAGACGATCTCCGGCATGCGTATCTAATCGCTGTTTGGCCTCTAATCGCTGCTTGGCATCCACCGTTTTTTCGACGAAGCGGTTGATTCCTGCGCTACCTGCCGCACCGCCTGCCAGCCCCCACGGGGCGTGGTGGCGGCGCTCAGTCAATAATGTCACAGTAGTATCTGCAAGAAACTCGTATTCACGAATCACACCGTTACCGCCCTGCCGTGCCCCAGCCCCACCTGATCCATCACGAATCGCATAACGCCGCAGACGCAATGGATAATGCATTTCAAGGCTTTCGATCGGGGTGTTACGTGTATTGGTCATGTGTGTCTGCACCGCGCTGAGGCCATCCATCTCAGCACCCGCGCCCATACCGCCACCGGTGGTCTCGTAATAATCCCACGCCTGTTCAATTCCATTTCGCATCACTACCCCACCCATCGCGACATTATTCATACTGCCGTGGCTCGCCGCCGGGATCTTATGCGGGATCGCCTGCGCCAATGCGCCCATCACGACATCAACGATGCGTGTGCTGGTTTCAACATTGCCTGCCGCTACGGCCGCCGGGCGACGTGCATTTAATAGTGTCCCTTCGGGAATCGACAGGGTGACAGGACGAAAGCTTCCCGCGCACGCGGGCGTCTGCACTGGCATTAGACATCGAAAGACATAAAATGCAGCAGCGGCAGCCACCGATAATGGACAGTTGATATTCCCCATCACCTGCTGGGCAGTGCCAGCAAAATCGAGGTGCATTCGCCCCTGTTTCGCATGCACCTCGACCTCGATACGGATATCCTGCTGCCCCATGCCGTCATCGTCCATCACATCATAAAAACGGTAGCGGCCATCTGGAATCTCGCTCAAACTGCTTAATGCCAGCCGTTCGGCGTAATCATTGAGTGCGACCAGCGCCTCACGAAACGACGCAATCCCCATCAGCTCGATCAATGCCTGTAGTCGTACCACGCCACAGCGGTTGGCACTCAACTGTGCGGAATAGTCACCATGAGATTGAAAACTGTTACGACTCTGACCTGTAATCTCAGACAACATCGCCTCATCGATCACGCCGCCTCGCACGATAAAGGTCGGCGGGATAATCACCCCTTCTTCATCCAGCGTTTTAGAGATCGGCATCGATCCAGGCGTGGTTGCACCGATATCTGCGTGATGCGCACGATTAGCCACAAACCCGGCCAGCACTTCATCGATAAAGAGCGGCGCAATCAACGTGACATCGGGCAGGTGAGTACCGCCAAGGTAGGGGTCATTGACCACCACCATATCACCCGCCTGCCATTCAACCGCCGTCACAATCCCTGACATTGCGTAAGCCATACTGCCAAGGTGCACCGGGATATGGGCCGCCTGCGCACACAGCTCGCCCGCGGGATCAAACACCGCACAGGAGAAATCGAGCCGATCTTTGATATTGGGCGAGAGCGCCGTAGATTGCAGCACCGCCCCCATTTCCTCACAAATGGCATTGATACGGCTGGCAAAGATGCTCAGTGAAATAGAATCCATCATACAGCTCATCTTAACAGAGCAGACAGACACGGCGAATCACATTGATTTATGCACGGTTTAGCGTTAGTTTATGCGCCATCCAGTTATTACAACAAAGGAAACTGACATGGAACATACTCTCCCGAAGCTACCCTACGCAAAGAACGCCCTTGAACCTCATATCTCTGCGGAGACACTTGAGTATCACTACGGCAAACATCATCAGACTTACGTCACCAATTTGAATAACCTGATTAAAGGTACCGAATTTGAATCGATGACACTGGAAGAGATCATTCAAAAATCAAGTGGCGGCATATTTAACAATGCGGCACAGATCTGGAACCACACCTTCTACTGGAACTGCCTCAGCCCTAACGGCGGCGGCGAACCTACCGGCGCACTGCTGGATGCGATCAACAGTAGCTTCGGTTCATTCGACGAATTCAAGACCAAGTTCAGCCAGACATCCATCACCACCTTCGGTTCTGGCTGGGGCTGGCTGGTCAAAAATAGTGATGGCTCACTGGCACTGGTCAGCAGCAGCAATGCTGGCACCCCGATGACAGAGGGACAGACCGCGCTACTGACCTGCGATGTGTGGGAACACGCCTACTATGTTGATTACCGCAATGCACGCCCCAAGTATGTCGAGGCGTTCTGGAACCTGGTTAACTGGGATTTTGTGGCACAGAACTTCAATTCGTAACTGTCACACCCACTAAAACGCGCAAGGCAGGAATGCCTTGCGCATTTTATTATTTAATCCTCACGCGATAACGCAACGTAAAACTTGCATCCGGTGAACCACCAAAATTAAAGGTGCCTGTCGTGGTAACCTTAATGCTGGTCACCGCGCCGTCATAGCCTGCACCTGGGGTGTAGTCATAGACATACGGCCCCGGTGCCGCCGTGCTTGAATAGGTCACCACGCCCATCGCAAGACCCGAACTGGTGGTACCATCGGTAAAGCTCACCCCAGTGGTCGAATCAAATTCCACATTCACTGCATCCACCGCGTCAGTCACCACCACTGTATTGGTGTCTGGCGATGCGGTGCCTGAATTACTGGGCACCACACTATATTCGATCACCGAACCGGGAATACGTTTAGGATTAGTCGCACCATTAACCGGATCTGAAATCACGGCACTCAGCTTCATCACCGTGATCACCGCACTGCCGAACCAGCTGATAGTACTGCCGCCATCGTTATAATTATTGGGTGCAACCGGCTTATGGCTGGCATCAGAACCACTGGCGTCGGCGTCACTGACATCGACATAATCGATTGACTTGAAGGCACCACTACCGATATTCAGATTCCAGTGATCCACATCCGGCGTACAGCCTGAGCAGTTAAGGGTCAGCAGCTGTCCGCTGACACCATTCAACGTCACCGTGCCACCGCTCGCGATTGTCTGTGTGCTGTTCGAGGCAAAGGTCAGGATGTCGGCGGTGGCAACCAACTTGGTTAGATTGTAGAAGGTGGTCGAGCCGTTGACTGCCTGGCCTGCACCATTCAGTACAACCGTTGAGGTTCCTGCGGTAAAAGTAGCTGCACTATTGTTCCAGTCGCCACCGACATTCCAGGTGGACGAGCCTGCTGTGAGAATACCATCATACGTCCGCGATCCGTCGATGGTCACGTCGCCGGAAATATTCCAGGTCGACGATCCACCACCGGTGGCACAGTCGATGGTCGGGGCGGCAGTGGTGGAAGAATATAGCGTTACGTTGGTAAAGGTATAGGTGGCCGCGCGACAGATTAGTTTTCCGGTCTTGCTTGGCAAGTTTCCGCCCCCCTGCGAAGTTGCCACATGTAATTCAGCCGCTGTAATTGGAATATTACCCGAGTTATCTAATGTGCCGTAAGTATTGTTATTGCTATTCACATCGTACAAATACAGTGACTTCGTACCCAGATTTAGACTAGCTCCTCCACCCAAAACTGCCACGTCAGCCGCTGCGCCAGACACGGCCACATTAACCGCATAGGTACGGGCCGTAACCGGCGCGCTGGTATTTCCTGCTGCTATATCGTACTGAAAAGTCCCGCTACCGCTAATCGTTCCTGTGGTTGAAATATGTGAACTGGCATCTTCAATTCTTCGGCTCAGAATGCCTGTAATATCGAGTGTAGCGCTCGCACCCAGGGTTATGTCGCCCGTCTTGGGCATGTAATAGTAAGTGCCGCTTACACTAAAAGTGGCATTATTTGAGACAGCAAGATCGTTAGCGACAACGTTTTGCCAGTTGGGTGCCGCGTGCGAGACGCTGGCGGCGCTCACTCCGTCGCCGATGGTCATGTTCCATGGCCTTTCGGCGTTTTTGGTTTGAAAAGTTTTACTCGCCCCGGTCATGATCAGCGTGCTTGAGCCGTAGCTTGCCGTGCCGCCGGTTGAATCCCAGTTACCGCTGACGGTAATGGTATTAGCATTAGCGGTCATCGTGCCGAGGATCTTGATATTAGTGGTCGTAACGTCGCCGGCACTGGCTGCGTGAGGCTGGTAGGTGTGGCCCGTAGGTACATAAAGCTCGGTGCCGGTACCGCTGACGGTCAACACATTACTGCCATCTACCGAATAAAAGATTTCAGTATCAACATAGGGCTCGACCGCGGTTTTCATCAAGGCATTGGTGAGACTGCCGGCATTGTCGTGGCGCGTGATCAAATGCTGGTAGTAGAGGTCAAGATCGCTAATGGCATTACCATCCGATACTGTCACGGTTACTGCATCGGTGCTGGCGTCAGCATCATTTTCATCGACATAAACCAAAAGTTTGTCAGCGGCGCTAACCGCCGTTGTGAAACTGTATACGCCGGAGCCATTGGTATCGACTGTACCTTGACTCACACCATTCACCAGCAGGCGTACAGTTATGTTGGCGCCAACTGCTGTTGAGCCTTCATCGCTGTAGACTGTTCCCGATAGGATTGATAGTACGCTGAGCGCGCCGTCAGCCACAGCATCCGTCGCAGCAATATTACCAAATGCGTCGATACTAAAGCCTGTAGTGACATCCAGGGTGTCGGCACCACCTGTGGCACCATAGCCAGCGGTAGCTTCAATCGCCGTGCCTTTCGCCCCGGTAAAGACCAAGGTCAGCGTAGTAGCATCAGTAACGGTTAGGCTGGTGACATCCCCTACCACAAAGGTGATATTGGCCGTGGTGGCATCGTCACTATTGATGTCCCAAACAAACTTGGTCCAATCGACGTAGGATTTGATGTCAGTACTAGCCGCAGCAATCGTCGTGAAGTTGGTACCAGTGATTGTTATGGTGTCTGTCGCTGGATCATATTCTGCAGATGTAATCGTTGTAGTTGGCAGCTCATTGTCGACACGGAACTGTGCCGAGATTAATGTGCCACTGTCGTATATGCCGTCGTTCAAGATAAATCTGACCATTACATCCGACTGATCCACGCCATCCAGTCCGGTTAGATCGGCATGTTGAGTATCAAGAGTAAAGCTATGAGCAGTCGCCGCCGCCAAGGTGGTGGCAGTGGTATAACCACCGCCGCCGTTATCGGTCCAGTTGGCCGAGAAGGCAGCCGAGGCATCAGCGTTGGTGGGTGCGTTCCAGCTGCTGCCACCATCGACAGAGTATTCAAAACCGCTCAGTGTGACATTGTCGCTCTGGTTATCGCGGCCCTTCCAGTTGATGGTGATGATGCCCGTGCCATCAGTGGCTTGGCTGATCTGAGTCGAGGGTATGGCATCGTCGTCGACATAACCGCCGATGGGTGGGTCTTGGGTCGACAAGCTCCCATCGGCCACGCCATCAGTGGTGGCGGCATTACCAAAGTCATCTTTGCTAAAGCCTGCCGTTACATCCAAGGTATCGGCACCACCGTTAACACTATAGTTGGCATTGTTCTCGATGGTCTCTGCCTTGCTGGCGCTGAATTCCAGG
>CALZHD010000115.1 GCA_945787155.1 uncultured Gammaproteobacteria bacterium
TAAAACACTCTTATATTCGGCAAGTGCATTTTCAATTAATGGCGTTATATCACGTAACATAACCCCATCTTTATCGTTATTAGGCAAACTAGGCTTAAGTACATGGGAAATTGAAGTCGATCACTCTGGTATTGATAATGCCGCCGGGTATGATGTCAGCGGAGTCGACTACTTTCAGTATGGTTTTGGCCTACAATATAAGATTAAAAATAATCTAAGTATCCGTGGTGAATATGAAAACCATGACTTTTCAGAGGGAGATGCCACAACCGCTGTCACTATCGGTCTCATCGCACACTTCTAGTCCATTACTGCAAGTTAAATTTACCTAGAGCACGGATGGTTCATATTCATTCCCTCATTTTGCACTCCGGCATAAGAATGCATAGCATACCCTGGGGGTACTTCCTTCAGGAGCGTGGAAGCCAGTAACATAGTGGGTGGAAGATGAGTCCACCCTACAACTGCTTACACCTCGGCAAGATTCCCCTTACTCTCCAGCCAACCACGTCGATCAGCCGCACGCTTCTTGGCCAGCAGCATATCCATCATCTGATAGGTGTCGTCACCACTATCCAGCACCAGCTGCACCAGCCGGCGGGTATCGGGGTCGATCGTCGTTTCTCGCAGTTGCAGCGGGTTCATCTCACCCAACCCTTTAAAACGCTGCACGTTGATCTTACCCTTCAGCTTTTCGGCCTCGATACGACTCAACACGCCACGCTGTTCATCATCATCGAGCGCATAAAAGACATGCTTGCCGACGTCGATGCGATAGAGCGGTGGCATCGCAACAAATACGTGCCCCGCTTCGACCAGTGGACGAAAGTGCCTTAAAAACAGAGCGCAAAGCAGTGTCGCAATGTGAAGTCCATCGGAATCGGCATCGGCGAGGATACACACCTTGCCGTAGCGCAACCCTTTGAGATCTGTTGAACCGGGTTCAACACCGATCGCCACCGAGACATCGTGCACCTCTTGAGAACCAAGCACCTCTTGTGAATCAACCTCCCAGGTGTTGAGGATCTTACCGCGCAACGGCATGATCGCCTGAAAGCTGCGATCTCTTGCCTGCTTGGCAGAACCACCGGCCGAGTCACCCTCCACCAGAAACAGCTCAGTACGTTCAAGGTCCTGCGAACTACAATCGGCGAGTTTACCCGGCAGTGCGGGACCGGTCGTAACCTTTTTACGCACCACCTTTTTACCGGCACGCATGCGTGACTGTGCGTTACTGATCGCCAGCATCGCAATCTGCTCACCGGCATCGGTGTGTTGATTGAGCCATAGACTAAAGGCATCTTTGACCACGCCGGAGACAAACGCGGCGCACTCGCGTGAAGAGAGACGTTCTTTGGTCTGGCCACTAAACTGCGGGTCTTCAAGCTTCACCGACAGCACGTAGGCGCAACGTTCCCACACATCATCCGGCGCGATCTTAACGCCACGTGGCAACAGGTTTCTATATTCGCAAAATTCACGGATGGCATCGGTCAAACCAGTGCGCAGGCCATTCACATGGGTGCCGCCCTGCCCGGTCGGGATCAGGTTGACGTAACTCTCGGTCACCAGCTCGCCCCCTTCTGGCAACCACACCACTGCCCAGTCGGCCGCCTCACGCTCGGAGGCGAGACTGCCAATCAGCAGTTCATCTGGCAGCAGGGTATAACCTTTTACTGCATCGTTTAGATAGTCACGCAGGCCATCTTCAAAATACCACTCTTCACTGGTATTGGCCTTCTCATCAAAAAATGAGACATGCAGACCGGGACAGAGCACCGCCTTGGCGCGTAACACATGGCGCAGGCGCGAGACCGACATCTTTGCCGAGTCAAAATATTTGCCGTCGGGCCAGAAACGGAGCGAAGTACCATTGTTCTTTTTACCCACTGTGCCGATCGTTTTCAGATTCTCGACCTTATCGCCATGCTCAAAGGCCATCGAAAACTCTTTGCTGTCTCGCTTAATCTTCACTTCCAGCCGTTTGGAGAGTGCATTGACCACTGAGACGCCGACGCCGTGCAGACCACCAGAGAATTGATAATTCTTATTAGAGAACTTACCGCCCGCATGCAGCTTGGTGAGGATCACTTCAACCCCGGGCACCTTCTCCACCGGATGCTTATCGACCGGCATGCCGCGGCCGTCATCTTCGACCTCAAGCGAACCATCTTTATAGAGTGTCACTGCGAGCTTCTTCGCGTGTCCCGCAACCGCCTCATCGACACTGTTATCGATCACCTCCTGCGCCAGATGATTGGGGCGCGTGGTGTCGGTATACATGCCGGGGCGTTTGCGTACCGGTTCCAGTCCGGTCAATACCTCAATCGACGAGGCATCATAATCTCTACTCATTCTCTTTTACGTTCCTGTTCAACTCAAGCTGGTTTGACATAGCGCTGCCAACGGGCATGGAGTCTAGCACCAAGGCGGAGTCGAATACAAAGCAGCGTGTCCGCCCATTATGTCGGCCGCGGCTTTTTATAGTAGAATCCTGCCCAATCAATCCAATCAATTAAGAATCCTGAGCCATTGAAGCAGTACGGAGCCCGTTTTGGTCAAAAAGAAGCGCAGCAAAAAAGAGACCCCGCCCGATTTTGAGGCCTCCCTCGCAGAACTCGAAACGCTGGTGGAGCAGATGGAAGCGGGTGAAATTACGCTTGAGGAATCGCTGGAGCACTTTGAACGCGGTATTCTGCTGACGCGCACCTGTCAGGAAGCGTTGAAGGCGGCCGAGCAGAAGGTTGAAATCCTGCTTAAAGATAATCAGACTGCTGATGCCGACACCCAGCTCTTTGATAGCGACCGTGACTGATACTATCGCTGCTACCAGCGCAGATACCGCCGTAAATAACAGCATGGCATTCAAGGCATTGATCTCGCAGTGCAAGGCACAGATTGAGTCGGCGCTCGACCGTTGGCTGCCCGCCGAAGATGCTAAACCTGAAACCCTGCACCGCGCAATGCGCTACTCGGCACTCGCCGGCGGCAAGTATGTGCGGCCACTGCTGGTCTATTCCACCGGCCAGGCGCTGGGCGTTACCGCAGAGGCGCTGGACGGCCCGGCCTGCGCGATTGAGTTGATTCACAGTTACTCGCTGGTGCACGATGATCTGCCCGCGATGGATGACGATGACCTGCGCCGCGGCAAACCGACCTGTCACCGCGCCTTTGATGAGGCAACCGCGATCCTCACCGGCGATGCACTGCAGACACTAGCGTTTCACATCCTCGCGACCGACCCTGCGGTATGCGTTCCCGCCGGGCAACGTGTCCGCATGATCGAGACGCTAGCGAATGCCAGTGGTTCACTCGGCATGGCCGGTGGCCAGGCGATCGACCTCGAAGCCGATGGCAAAGGCAACAGCATGACACTCGAGGCGCTGGAGTATATGCACGCGCAGAAGACCGGCGCACTGATCCGCGCCAGCGTACGCCTGGGCGCGCTGAGCCATGCGGGGGTCGATGAGGCGATGCTGGCACACCTCGACCGATATGCCGCCAATATCGGACTCGCCTTCCAGATTCGTGATGACATCCTCGATATCGAGGCCTCTACCGATACGCTGGGGAAAAGTCAAGGGGCGGATATCGCTAGAAACAAACCGACTTATCCTGCCCTGCTGGGGCTGGATGGTGCAAAACAGAAGGCGTTACAACTGCACGAAGCGGCGCTGGAAAATCTTGCCACACTGGGCAGTGAAGGTGATCCCCTGCGCTGGATCTCGGAATACATCGTACAGCGCCCAAACTAAGGAACCTCTGATTAATTCATGAACTGCTTGCTAACGGCTAAAATCTACCAGCTCTTTGTTGCAAATCTTGGCAATAGTCCCGCTATTACCTGCGATTTGCGCCGCGATCTGGCAGATTTTATCTCGCTATCAACTCAGCCCAGAATTAATCAGAGATTCCCTAACTAATTTTTCAGCGTCGGTCAGCTTAAAAGGTGTACTCAAGCCACCAGAATCCGCAATATCTATGATATATTGGCCGATTGCGTAGCAAACCAGCCGATTAGAGCTCGATGACAACCACTGAAAACCGATACCCACTGCTGCATAAGATCGACTCCCCAGCGGATCTGCGTCAATTATCTGCAGACGAACTGGAACCGCTGGCGCGTGAGCTGCGTGATTTTCTGATTCAGTCGATCTCCCAGACAGGTGGCCATCTCTCATCCAGCCTCGGCACCATTGAACTGACCATCGCACTGCACTACATCTACAACACCCCCGATGATCGCCTTGTGTGGGACGTGGGGCATCAGGCCTATCCACACAAGATCCTCACTGGACGCCGTGAACGGATGGCAACACTGCGTAAAAAAGATGGCCTGAGCGGTTTTATCAAACGCAAAGAGAGCGAGTATGACACCTTCGGTGTCGGCCACTCCAGCACCTCAATCAGTGCCGCACTCGGCATGGCGATCGCCGCCGAAAAAACAGGCAGTGGACGTAAGGCGGTGGCGATTATTGGGGATGGCGCGATGACCGCCGGCATGGCCTTTGAAGCGCTAAACCACGCCGGTCATCTCGACAACGATCTACTGGTGATTCTCAATGACAATGAGATGTCGATCTCGCCCAATGTCGGCGGGATGTCGAACTACCTGGCCAAACTGCTCTCCGGCAAGCTCTACACCTCGGTGCGAGAGAGTGGCAAAAAGGTGTTGAGCGCAGTCCCGCCGATGCATGAACTGGCACGCCGTGCCGAAGAGCATATGAAAGGGATGGTGATCCCCGGCACGCTGTTCGAAGAACTTGGCTTCAACTACTACGGCCCGATCGATGGCCACGACATCCCTACGCTGATCACCACACTGCGTAATCTGCGCGATCACAAGGGACCGCAGTTCCTGCATATTGTGACAAAGAAGGGGCGCGGTTATCAGCCAGCCGAAGAGAACCCCTGCACCTATCACGGCGTGACCCCGTTTAACCCTGACAACGGCAAGATGCATGCTAGCGGCGCCAATAGCACCCCAACCTATACCCAGGTCTTTGGTGACTGGCTATGCGACATGGCCAAAGAAGAGCCAACGCTGGTCGCCGTGACACCCGCGATGTGCGAGGGCTCTGGCATGGTGAAGTTTTCGCGTCTCTTTGCCGACCGTTTTTATGATGTGGGGATTGCGGAACAACATGCAGTGACCCTCGCCGCCGGGCTCGCCTGTGACGGCATCAAACCGGTGGTGGCGATCTACTCTACATTCCTGCAACGCGCCTATGACCAGTTGATTCATGACGTCGCCATCCAGAATTTGCCGGTCGTTTTTGCGATCGATCGCGCCGGCCTGGTCGGTGCCGATGGCCCCACCCATGCTGGCAGCTTTGACCTCAGCTATCTGCGCTGCATCCCCAACATGGTGGTAATGGCACCCAGCGATGAAAATGAGTGCCGCCAGATGCTCTACACTGCCGCCAGACATAATGGCCCCACGGCGGTGCGCTACCCGCGCGGCCGTGGCCCGGGTGTTGCCGTTGAAAAGACCATGCAGCCACTCGAGCTGGGCAAGGGCCGTGTGCTAAAACAAGGCAAAGACGTGGCGATCCTTGCCTTTGGCAGCCGTGTAAAGGTCGCCCTTGCGGCGGCAGATGAACTCGATGCGAGCGTTGCGGACATGCGTTTTGTCAAACCGATCGATGAGGCACTGATCCTTGAACTGGCCACTCAGCACGAGCTGCTGCTCACTATCGAAGAGAATGTCATCATGGGTGGCGCGGGTAGTGCCGTTAATGAAGTGCTTGCCGCGCACAATATTGTCATGCCGATCATCAACCTGGGTCTACCGGACGAATATTGTGAACAGGGTGATCACGAGTCTCTGCTGGCAGGTTACGGCCTCGACAAGCACGGCATCATTAAGGCCGTAAATGACTTTCATCAGCGAGCGTCTTGCAATACAATGGGCACTCGCACCATTTCCCACTAATTTAGTCAAGATTACAGCCATGCCCCCTCGTTACACACTCAAGATCGTCACCGACTTTGCTGCGGCACACTCACTGCGCAACTATCCCGGCGACTGCTCGCGTCTGCATGGCCACAACTGGAAGGTTGAAGCCGAAGTGGTTGCCAGCAAACTCAACGAAGTCGGCATGGGCATCGATTTCAAGGCGATCAAAACAGAAACCAAAATCATCGTTGATCAACTCGATCACCACTATCTCAACGAAATCCCACCCTTCGATGAGATCAACCCGACCGCCGAAAATATTGCGGCCTTTATCTACCAGCGGCTGTCAAAAAAACTTAACGGCGAAACACTTCGGGTGAATGCCATCACACTGTGGGAAACCGAACGCGCGTGTGTGCGTTATTCAGAGGACTAAAAGTAATGAACGATACACAGATTGCGGACGTACAGAACGATCCGGATAATCGTCAGATACCGATCAACAAAGTCGGCATCAAGGATATTCGCCATCCCGTGCGGGTCAAGGATCGCAGCGAAGGCGAGCAACATACCATTGCGACCTTCAATATGTATGTCGATCTGCCACATAATTTCAAAGGGACTCACATGTCCCGCTTTGTCAAACTACTGAACTCACATGAACGTGAGATCAGTGTCGAATCATTTGAAGAGATCATGGTCAACATGGCCAACCTGCTGGATGCGGAGTCTGGCCATATCGAAATGAGCTTCCCCTACTTCATCAACAAGGAAGCACCGATCAGCAAGGTACTGAGCCTGCTTGATTATGATGTCACGCTGATTGGCGAGATCACGGGTGGGCAAAGTACGATGACCATCAAAGTAGTGGTACCGGTCACCAGCCTCTGCCC
>CALZHD010000116.1 GCA_945787155.1 uncultured Gammaproteobacteria bacterium
TCATTTTTTCATCCTCGATTAAAAAAGACGCCCCGCCTTTGACGAGGGCGCGCATTAGCATACGTTAATTCAATAATCGATTAATGGCTATGCGTAATCACATGGCTAGCCTCTTTTGCATCCCACACCGTATTGGCAATGAAACGAAAATTCACCAATGTCGCCTCATAACCATCCCCCTCTGGAAGTTGTGCCGCGGCAGTCGCATCAGAGACCACAGCCACCTCAAAGCCTTGTTCCATCAGCTCACGCATGTGTGACTCGGTGCAAAGATTCGCCGACATGCCACCCAGGATCACTTTTTCGATCTTCACCAGCGTTTCAATGTTTTCGACAGTATTGTTTTCCGTCACACTCCTGCCGACGACGCCCCAGGTGACACCCTTCGGGCTCAGAAAATCGTTTTGCGGATCGGTAATCAACAACGCGGTACGTCCCGGCACGATCTCCATTCCCGGGTCAGGTAGCTCTGCATTTACACTACTCATTGAAGCTGTCAGAACAACCGTCGCTGCCAATTTTGTGATTAATTTATTCATAATATTTTCCTTTAATAGTTAAAATATTCATTAAGTAACAAATGTAAGTCACTCAACAGCATCAATGCCGATACGACGTTCGTTAGCCATAATCGGAATATCATTGACACTCATGTCACGACGTCGCATCAATCCATCTTCATCAAACTCCCAATGCTCATTGCCATGGGTGCGATACCATTGGCCGGAATCTGCATGTTGCCACTCATACTCAAAACGCACCGAGATTCGGCTTCCGGTGAAAGACCACAACTCCTTCATCAAACGGTAGTGCAGTTCCCGCTGCCATTTCTTACGTAAAAATTCCTTGATTGCCTCGCGCCCTCCAAAAAACTCATCACGATTACGCCACTGCGAATCGACGCTATAGGCCAACGCGACTCGCTCCGGGTCACGGCTATTCCAACTATCCTCAGCCAACTGCACCTTTAGCCGCGCGTGCTCCGCATTAAATGGGGGTAGCAATTTTTGTGTCATTACATCCTCCGTGGTTACCTGCATAACGTTGCTAAATTTCTGTTAGATTCATTCGCCTTTTTGATCGTTAACGAGGTAATTGCAGGCAGCATGCCAAACTATAATTTTGATAAATAACCTATGGTTATAGTGATTTACATGATCACAATAATTTGTGAATCGCAACATATAGGGAGATATCGATTTCTTATTATCCTTATCATTTCAGGAACAAATCACATGACAATCTCACATTTACAAGCATAAGATCGCCGCACGACGCTCGCGATGACAATTGTTATGTCATTGCGAGGAGTGAAACGACACGGCAACCCCATCACTTGCGAAAGCCCGAAGAAACCAGCTAAAACGCCTTTCCTACAATCAACCCACCCCAGGTAATGGCACGATCACCATTACCGACTTTTAGTTCAGAAGTCTGATTACGAATCAGATAACTCACGCGGTATCCGTTACTGAACGTTTTGGTAATACCGATCCACGACTCAAGCAACAAATGCTCCAGTTGATCGCTTGAGTAACTAACCGCGCTATCGCGGAACTGTCCCTGAAGCAGTGCGTTGTAGGCTCTCAGGTGTAGATTCGCACCGACCCATAAATAGAACTCGTTACGATGGCGAAGTGTGTTTGACGCTGCGAACGATGGTGCGGACTTTTCTGCGTAGTCACTCAGTTGCGGATTGAAGCTCCACCACGGCGAGACGATCCTCCCCCAACGCCCACTCACGCCAACTGTGGCGCCCGTTAAATAACCAACGCTGCCACGCACGGCTGTCTTTATCTCAATGTTTTGCATGTCACCGTTGTAACGAAGCCATGCGGTTTTTTGATGAGCAATGCTATAACGAAATGTCAATTCACCCCCGTCAGAGATCTGGTTATCCCATCCCTGTGCCTCATCCGAACCAACAAGCGAATGAATCCCATTCTGGATTGCACCGCCAATGTTCAGCCCCAACGCGCCAAGCGTAAGTGTGGTAACCACCGAGCTACGACGGCGATGATCGAGATACTGCCGACTATTCGCCATATAGACCAAACTGGCGTATGGGCGATCATCATGTTGCGCCGCACTCACGTCAGTCTCTGAAGGGGTGAAGGCATTAACACCGACTTCAAAACTGTGCAACACTTCGCCAGATGTGGGGCTGATCGCAAACGCCTGGTTGATTCGATTTAACGCGCCACCCAGTGAAAACAGATGTCTCTCGGCAATGGCACCAGAGAGGGTAAATGAAAGGCCACCGGTATAATCACGGTCTCGTGTTGACAGCGCAAACAGGTCGTTATCGATATAGAACGCCCAGCTCGACCTGGACGCCTCTGGTTTTCCAGTGCGTGACGGACGCCGGGATGGGCGCTTTTCATCTTCAATAAACGAAGCCAGCAGCTGAGGTGCGCTCGTCTCCTCAAGCTTCATCGCATTTTCCGCAGCCTCCGCTCTGCCACACACCAGCCCTGTTAACAGCACTAAAGCCACTATGCCAGCCAATGGCTGGAATTTAGCGACTAAAACACTACTCACAAGAAACCGTAAAACCGACATCACTCTTCTCTCAAAATTATTTTGGGTTTGAGAGGGCATTGGCACTTTTTGTGCCTATGTAGTTTTCAAAGTATTTACATAGAGTTACAGCACACTGTAAGCTCCCAATAAATTGAGAGCCGCAAATTACTGAGACTCATTTTCCAATATTCCGGGAATTAAAGATGATTAACTCAACAAGATGGCTGGTTAAGCAGGCTCCCCTACTGATGGCCGCAGTCGATCAAAACCTTCAATGTCGCTGCATCAGCGATACCTGGCGCAAGGAGTTCAGTGTGCCAGGTGGCTATGACGTAGAAATTCCGCTGCATGAGTTTCTAGGCACGATTGATGAGACTTCACTGGCAAAGAAGATCGCACAGGTTTTTATCGACGGCGAATCCATTCATGGGCTACCGGTGAAATTAGGCAGCGCCGACGATAACAACCACGGCCTGCTCTCTGCATGGCGGGTGCAACCCTCCGAAGATGAAACACCATGGGTGCTGCTGGCCGCCACCGATACTACCGATCACAAAAAAGCGCTGGATAAATTGATTCATTTGCAGACCATGCACCAGCTGATCCTCGATGCGGCAGGCGAAGGGGTCTATGGGCTCGACTGTGAAGGCAACACCACATTCGTGAATACCGCCGCCACTGAGATCCTCGGCTGGAAAGAGGAAGAAATCCTCGGCAAACCACTACACGACATCCACCACCACTCCCATGCCGATGGTACACACTACCCGCGCGAGGATTGCCCCATCTATGCTGCGCTGAAAGATGGCGAGGTCCACCGTGTTGATGATGAGGTCTTCTGGCACAACAACGGCAAACCAGTGCCAGTGGAGTACATCAGCACCCCCATTCAGCATGATGGAAAACTACACGGTGCAGTGGTGATGTTTCGCGACATCTCGGATCGAAAACGGATAGAGACGGAACGTGAAGCCGCTTACCAACAGGTCAAATGCCTCAAAAATGCACTGGAACAGGAGCGTGATTATCTGCGCGATGAGATCAACATCACCGTCAATTTCAATGACATCATCGGCGAGAGTCAGGCGCTGAAGCGTACCCTGGCGCAGATCGAAGCGGTCGCCAACACCCCCGCCAGTGTCTTGATCCTCGGTGAGTCCGGCGTGGGCAAAGAGGCGATTGCACGCGCGATCCACACCCATAGCAATCGCGCCGATAAGCCACTGGTGAAAGTGAACTGTGCCTCCATCCCAAAAGAGCTTTTCGAAAGCGAGTTCTTTGGCCATGTGCGCGGTTCGTTTACCGGTGCGCATCGTGATCGTGTGGGTCGCCTGCAACTTGCCAACGGCGGCACGCTGTTTCTGGATGAAGTGGGTGAGATCCCGTTCGACCTACAGGGCAAATTGCTACGCGCACTACAGGAGCATGAATTTGAACGGGTAGGGGATGATCAAACAATCAAGGTCGATGTGCGTGTCGTCGCTGCGACCAATCGTGATCTACAGGCGGAGATAAAAGCGAGCCGCTTCCGTGAAGACCTCTACTATCGACTCAGCGTCTTCCCGATTGAGGTACCACCACTGCGTGAACGTAAGAATGACATCGGCCCACTGGCGATGCATTTCCTTAAAGCATACTGCAAAGAATTAGGACGCGAACCCCACTGCCTGACGAAACAACAGATCGCTACCCTCGCCAGTCATGACTGGCCGGGTAACATCCGTGAATTGAAAAACGTGATTGAACGCACCGCTATTCTCAGTACTGGCTGTCGTTTAAGGCTTGACCTGGTTATGCCTTCGAGTACGCAGGCCGCGCCCACCGTCATCACGACTAATGACGATGAACCCACCGCCATGCTCACCGATACCGATATTCGCGCCATCGAAAAGGCCAACATGATCGCGGTGCTTAATCACACCGACTGGCGCATCTCCGGTACTGATGGCGCGGCAGAATTTCTGGGATTGAAACCATCAACGCTGTCCTACCGGATGAAAGGGTTTGAAATTGAACGCAAGGATTGAATCCTGTTCTCTGGAAACTATATGTAGCCTGATGGGTTGAGCTTATAGCTTATAACGAAACCCGGGGGCAGTGCTCTAATGTTTTGAAGCCTGTCTCATACTTCAAGTACTTCACTCACTCGCTGCCGACACACAGGGAGCAATTCCTTTTCGAATCACGGATTTCGACTAAGCCAAATATTGCTTCGCGGACTAGGGTGAGGAAGAGGGATAAGCTCGGGCCAATATGAAATTCACTACGATATAAAAATTATTTTCACACAGATACTCGCAACCCCACTCACAAATACCTGAGAGTCACAATTTTTCAAACCCCACTGAAAACCATAATCATTTGTTTTAATTAAATAAATAACATTGGCATGGTGTCTGCTATTACCAGTTCAACACAACAAGTGATGACCGAGTGATAACACAATGACAAAAACAGTGAGCAGACGCCGCACAGACCTGAACCTCATTGAGTTGGCACAAGTATTAGAAACTATCAACAATCTCAATTTTCCTGTCAGGCACTGCGTGCCACAGCACAAGCGTGACATCGACGAGCAATCTATCTTCGCCGCATATGCGGCAGCAGAAGAAGGCAGCGGGCACTTAGCTGAATAGCAAGTACCACCCACTTTTACGTTACACAATCATCAAAGGAAAAAATCATGAAACCAGATCACCGTCCTGTAAAAAACAGCCTCAGTTTTATTGGCTTTTTGTTATTTATCACTCTATTTATTCTTACCAGCAGCGTACTTGCAGGAAGCAGGAACGACGATGGTATCTTCCATCGCAGTACTGAAATAGAAGGACTCGGCATCCACTATCGTGAAGCGGGTAAGCGTAAGAACCCGACGGTAATTCTACTGCACGGCTTCCCCACTTCGTCACACATGTTCCGCGGGCTGATCCCCGAACTCGCCGACGACTACCATGTGATCGCCCCCGACTATCCGGGCTACGGCAACAGCGCTATGCCATCCGTGGATGAGTTTGACTATACCTTTGATCACATGGCAGCGATTGTTGAGCAGTTGATCGCGAAGCTCGAAATCGAAAGGTACTCCCTCTACGTGATGGACTACGGCGCTCCGATCGGCTTCAGGATCGCGGCCAGCCATCCAGAAAAGATTCAATCACTGATCATCCAGAACGGCAACGCCTATGATGAAGGCATCGACAACAATTTCTGGGAGCCAATCAAGGCGTACTGGAAGAACCGTGCAGCGGTTAATGCGGGGCTCGATAATCCGTGGTGGATCAATGTGAAAAACGCCTACCAGCAGCCTAACATGAGCAATGAAGATGCATTGCGTTTCCTGCTGACCAAAGGCGCCACCACCTGGCAATACACCAACGGTGTACGCGACACAGCACACATCGGCCATGACGCCATCAATATGGATCAACAACTACTCGACCGCGAAGGAAACCAGGCAATCCAGTTACAGATGTTCTACGATTATGGCAGTAATCCACCGCGCTACCCCGCATGGCAGGCTTACTTCCGCAAACATCAACCCGCCACATTGATAGTATGGGGCAACAAGGATGAGATCTTCCCTGTGGAAGGTGCGCATCCATACAAACGCGACCTTAACAATGTAGAGCTGCACCTGTATGACACCGGCCACTTCGCACTCGAAGAAGACGGTGCCGACATTGCTCAGAAGATCCGTAAGTTTCTGAAACGGTATGTGAAGTAATAACCTTCCTCTTTAACAAAAAGGTGCTAGAAAATGTTTATAGATCAGCACAAATCCCCCTCAATCCCCCCTTACTAAAGGGGGAAGTTTTCACAACCATATATCGTCGGGCGTACGGTATCTTAACTGTAGGAGATGTACCCGATGGTATGAAAAACAGATCATGGTGACAGCGAGTTCTGGTGCCATGGCGGCACTAGGGCCGTTTGAGGATCTGATATCGCGGCTTCAGCCAGTTACCGGTCGCTAGCCGGCTTACGTGAACGTCCAGCTGCACCTCGCCCTCTCCCCTGCGCCGGCCCCTGGTTAGGCTTACCATTACGATTACCGCGACTGGTAGCCCCCTTTTTCTTACCCGACTTATTCCGAGCTTTTCCCGCACCAGCCCTGGCCGCTGAATACTCTTTTGGTTTTTTTGGCTTCTTCGGTTTTTTGGGGCCACCGGGGCGAGGTTCGG
>CALZHD010000117.1 GCA_945787155.1 uncultured Gammaproteobacteria bacterium
CGCAACCCTTATATTCAGGATGATCTGATCAGCAGCGCCAAGCGCTGGAAGGCGCTGGTGAAGGCGCTGCACCACCGTCTCGATCAGACCATCGGGCGTGCCGACAGCAACGAAACGGCGCTCAATCTGCTGGAGGCAACGCGCCGTGCGGTAGATAAATTCGAAGCGTGGCTCCCTCACCAAAAGGCGCTGCGCAGCGAGGCTGAGGCACGCCTGTTGCAGATAACCCGCGCTGACAACATCGATTTCACCGCTATCGCACGTGTTTCGCATGTGACTGATGCAACCGACTGGCGTGTTGAACTCCCCTTTGTGGTGCTCACACCTGATACAGAAGAAGAGGTCCGTGCGCTGGTTGAGGCCTGCATTGATCTAAACCTGACCATTATCCCACGGGGGGGCGGTACCGGTTATACCGGTGGCGCGGTGCCGTTGATCGCCGAAACCGCGGTGATTAATACTGAAAAACTCGAAGGGCTTGGGCGGGTGGAACAATGCCAGCTCGAAGGCGTCACCGAGTCAGTGGCGACGGTGCGTGCCGAATGTGGTGTGGTGACACGCCGTGTCGCCGAACGCGCCGAATCTCAGTGCTATGTCTTCGCCGTTGATCCAACCTCGCAGGATGCCTCCACCATTGGTGGCAACGTCGCGATGAATGCTGGCGGTAAAAAGGCGGTATTGTGGGGCACTACGCTCGACAATCTGGTGTCGTGGCGCATGGTGACACCCGATGCCCAGTGGCTCGAAGTGGAACGTATCAATCATAACCTTGGCAAGATACACGATCAGGAACAGGTCGAGTTTCGCGTCAGCTATTTTGGCGCGGATGGTGAGACCCCCACCAAACCTGCCGAGACCTTGCACTTCCCCGGCCATGCATTTCGTCGCCGCGGCCTGGGTAAAGATGTCACCGATAAGTTTCTCGGCGGCCTGCCCGGTATTCAGAAAGAGGGTTGTGACGGATTTATCACCTCCGCCGTCTTTATCCTGCACGAACAGCCCAAATTCACCCGCACCATCTGCCTGGAGTTTTTCGGCTCAGACCTGAAACCGGCAGTATCGGCCATCGTGTCGATCAAAAACCATATCGAACAGCAAACTGAGACACTGCTCGCGGGGATGGAACATCTCGATGAACGCTACCTGCGCGCCATCAGTTACTCTACCAAGGCACTGCGCTCTGAGCTTCCCAAGATGCTACTGCTGATCGATGTCGCCGGTAATAATGACGATGAAGTGGCGCGGGCCGCATCGGCGATTGTACGCATCGCCAATGAACGTGAGGCCGAAGGCTTTATCGCCGTCAGCCCCGAGGCGCGCCGCCGTTTCTGGCAGGATCGCGGTCGTACTGCGGCCATCGCCGCCCACACCAACGCCTTCAAGATCAATGAAGATGTGGTAATTCCACTCGAAAATCTTGCGGAATACAACGAGTACATCGAGCGCATCAACATCGAGCAGTCGACTCGTAACAAGCTGCGCATGATCGATGCCGTGATCGCCTTTCTCGATAATGAGTTGGCAGCCATGCCGCTGTCTGAAAAGTTCGAGGCAAGTGAAGAGAGCGATGCGATTATCCTCAACAAGCGTGATGCCGCCTGCAGCCACCTGAAGACGATACACAACCGCTGGCAAACACTGATCGAACAGATGGATAGCGCCGCTGCCACTCAGGGGGCGTTATTGACTGCGGATGAAGCAGCGAAGGCTCAGGCGGGTGACACCCTGTTCCAGTTGCTACTACGGCGCGATGTGCGCATCTCATACCGCCGTGAAGTAGAGCAAGCGCTAAAAGAGATCTTTGGTGGCGAGGCGCTCTCCCCTGTACGCAAACGACTCGACCAAATTCATAGCGAGATCCGCTCCAGCCGCCTCTTTGTAGCGCTGCACATGCACGCAGGCGATGGCAATGTGCATACCAACATTCCGGTCAACTCCAACGACTACGAAATGATGCGTGAGGCAGAGCATATCGTCGATCGCGTCATGGAGATCACCAAAACGCTTGGCGGTGTGATCTCCGGTGAACATGGCATCGGCCTGACCAAGATGCAGTACCTGGATGACCACAGCATTGCGGCCTTTGCGCAGTACAAAATGCGCATCGACCCCGACGGCGCCTTCAATCGCGGCAAACTATTGCCCGGCTCCGGCCTGGAGAACGCCTATACGCCGTCATTACGACTACTGCAACAGGAGGCACTCATCCTCGAAGAGAGCGACCTGGGCGCGCTCAATGATGATATTAGTAGCTGTCTACGTTGCGGTAAATGTAAACCGGTCTGTACTACCCATGTGCCACGTGCCAACCTGCTCTACTCGCCACGTAACAAGATCCTTGCTACCGGCCTGATGATCGAGGCGTTTCTCTATGAAGAGCAGACACGTCGCGGTATTTCAGTGCGCCATTTCGATGAAATGGAAGATGTGGCGGACCACTGCACCGTTTGCCATCGCTGTCTGCCTGTGTGCCCGGTCGATATAGATTTTGGTGAAGTCTCGATACGCATGCGCACCATTTTGAAGACGCGCCTGCCGTTCCGTCTTAGTCCCGGGCCACGCATGGCAATGGCATTCCTCAATATCACCAGTGCGACATCGATCAAGATCATGCGCAAGCTGATGTTGCAGTGGGGCTATGCGGGTCAGCGCCTTGGCCATCGACTGCTGAAGGCGCTATCGCCTAAAGAAGCACCGAATGCCCGCCCCTCATCGACCACTGGCAAACCATCAGTACCGGCACAGGTGATTCACTTCATGAAAAAGCCGCTGCCTAAAGATATCCCAACACAGACCACGCGCGCCCTGCTCGGTGTTGAAGATGAAAAGGCGATTCCGATCCTGCGCGACCCGGCTAAAACCGATGAAAATGCCGAGGCGGTCTTTTACTTTCCCGGCTGTGGTTCAGAACGACTCTTCAGCGAAGTCGGCATGGCAACACTCGCAATGCTCTATGAAAGCGGCGTGCAGACAGTATTGCCGCCAGGCTATCTCTGTTGCGGCTATCCTCAGACCTCTTCCGGCGATCAGGCGAAGGGCAAACAGATCACCACTGACAATCGGGTATTGTTTCATCGTGTCGCCAACACCCTCAACTACCTCGATATCAAGACAGTAGTGGTCTCCTGCGGCACCTGTATGGATCAGCTACTGAAATATGAATTTGAGAAGATCTTCCCCGGCTGCCGCCTGATGGACATCCACGAATTTCTGATGGAGAAGGGGATCTCGGTCGATGGCGTCGAAGGGGTGCAGTATCTCTATCACGACCCTTGTCATACACCAATGAAGCACCACTCACCCCTTAAGGTGACGAGTACACTACTGAATGGTGATACCACCCTCTCTGATCGCTGCTGTGGTGAAGCCGGTACCTTTGCCGTGTCACGGCCCGATGTTGCGACACAGGTACGCTTCCGCAAAGAAGAAGAACTGCTCGCAGGGATAGAACAACTCACCAGTAAGCCAAAGGTCGAGCATGACGAAGTACGCTTGCTCACCTCATGCCCCGCCTGCCAACAAGGGTTAGCACGCTACAGCGATGTCACCGGCATGGAACCGCGTTATATCGTTGTCGAGCTGGTCAATCGCTACTTTGGTGAGAAGTGGCAACGGCACTTTATCGATAAGGTCAAACAGGGCGGTATTGAGCGCGTATTGCTTTAGCACACTGGTAATGGCTCTTCTGGCTATTTACGAAACAGCCAGAAGAGCAGCGATAATACGATGCTGATGATGATCGACGTCATCACCGGAAAATAGAAACCAAAACCTTCTTTTTCGACTGCAATATCACCGGGCAACCTGCCCAATCCCAGTTTGGCGATCCACGGCCATAACAGGCCGATGATCAGCAACACCACCCCAGCGATTAGCAAAAATTTCTGCATTGTATGCTGTGACTAATCGACCATCAGGTAATGACTTTAACACCCTCTTCGGTGCCGAGTAGTAGCACATCAGCAGGGCGGATCGCAAACAGTCCATTCGTCACCACACCAACAATATTATTAAGTGTCTCCTCAAGCTTAACCGGCTCCATAATCGAGAGATTTTGCACATCTAATATCTGATTACCGTTGTCGGTGATAAAATCTTCTCGCCATACTGGCTGACCACCCATCTTGACGATCTCACGCGCAACATAGCTGCGCGCCATTGGAATCACCTCAACCGGCAGCGGGAATGCGCCGAGTATATCGACCATCTTGCTGCCATCAGCGACACAGACAAACTTATCACTTGCGGCAGCGATAATCTTTTCGCGCGTAAGTGCACCGCCGCCACCCTTAATCAAGTGCAGGTACTTGTTCGACTCATCCGCACCATCAACATAAACGGGGATATCACTCACCTCATTAAGCTCAAATACCGCGATGCCATGCCCCTTAAGACGCTCAGCGGTCGCCTCAGAGCTGGCGACGGTGCCATCGATTTTATGTTTGATGCCCGCCAGGGCATCAATGAAATGATTGGCTGTCGAGCCGGTACCTACACCGATAATCGCGCCCGCCTCTACATACTCCAGCGCCGCATGAGCCACCATTTTTTTCATTTCATCTTGTGTCATTTTCACTCTCCCATCTTTTGATGCGTGAAATGATACCTATGCAGGCGCGGAATGTCATGATAAGCACTCGTTTGATGGCGAATTTCGATAGGAAAATCAATGTCGAGCTGATACCTTATGCCCATGCTGAAGAAATATGTAACAAAAATCGAAAATTCCTCCGTCTATGAAGTCGCCATAAAAACACCACTAGATGCGATGCCGGCACTCTCAAAACGACTCCATAATGAGGTGTTACTGAAGCGTGAAGACCTGCAACCGGTCTTCTCCTTCAAACTGCGTGGTGCCTATAACAAGCTCGCCTCTCTGCCAGATAAAAGCCTTAAAAAAGGCGTCATCACCGCTTCAGCCGGCAATCATGCCCAGGGGCTTGCGCTCGCCGCACAACAAAAAGGGATTGATGCGCTGATCGTCATGCCAAAGACTACCCCAGCAATCAAGGTTAACTCGGTACGCGAAAAGGGTGCGCAGATCGTATTACATGGCGATACTTACGATGAAGCCTATCAACATGCCAATCAGCTAGCCACAGAACGCGGCATGACCTTCGTCCACCCTTTTGATGATGAAGATGTGATTGCGGGCCAGGGAACGGTAGCCATGGAGATATTGCAGCAAACAACAAAGCGTATCGATGCGATCTTTGTACCGGTCGGTGGTGGTGGACTCATTGCAGGTGTCTCAGCGTACATTAAAGCAAAGTCACCGACCACCAGAGTGATCGGTGTTGAACCTGAAGACGCCCCCAGCATGCACCATGCACTGAAAAAGGGCGAACGCGTAGTGCTGGATCAGATCGGTATCTTTGCCGATGGTGTGGCGGTACGCCAGGTGGGTGCGGAACCATTCCGCGTGGCGCAACACTATGTCGATGAAGTCATTCTTGTCTCGACGGATGAGATCTGCGCCGGCATCAAGGATATCTTTGATGATACCCGTTCGATTGCCGAACCCGCTGGCGCTCTGGCAGTGGCCGGATTAAAGAAGTACGTTGCTCGCGAAAAGGCTCATGAGCAACATCTAATCGCCATCGATAGCGGTGCCAATATCAACTTTGATCGTCTGCGTCACGTTGCTGAACGCGCAGAAGTCGGTGAACAACGCGAAGCACTGCTTGCCGTCACCATCCCGGAACAACCCGGCAGTTTTCTGAAATTTTGTGATTTGATTGGAAAACGAAGCATCACCGAGTTCAACTATCGCTACGCTGACGATAGTAACGCCCATATTTTTGTCGGCATCGAACTCTCTCGCGGCGATAAAGAGAAGAACGCACTGATAGATCGACTTATCAACGGCGGCTATGATGTCACCGACATCACCGATAATGAGATGGCCAAAATGCACATCCGTTATATGGTCGGCGGCCATGCCGAATCGATCGACGATGAAGTCCTCTTTCGCTTCCAGTTTCCGGAACGGCCAGGTGCACTACTGAAGTTTCTGACGCTCATTGGCCAGCGCTGGAACATCAGCCTCTTTCATTACCGCAATCATGGTTCAGCCTATGGTCGAGTACTCGTGGGCATGCAGGCAAAATCAGCGGAACACATTGAATTAATGAGGTATTTTGATAGCCTGGGGTACGACTACTGGGAGGAAGTCGACAACCCAGCCTATCGACTCTTTTTAGGGAAAGAACTGCCAAAACATTAATGTCAAAAATTTTGACAGTTCTAAAAAAACAAAAGGTCCGGAAGCGGACCTTTTGTTTATACATAGAGGTTAACCACACCCAATAAATCGGGCGCGACTACTGACCCCTACCTCTTCTTTCTGCCAGCTGCCTTTTTCTTTTTAGGCGCCGCCTTCTTCTTAGTCGCTACCTTCTTCTTAGCAACTTTTTTCTTAGCTGCCTTTTTCTTCGTTGCAGCTTTCTTTTTAGTAGCCGTTTTTTTCTTCGTGGCTACTTTTTTCTTAGCTGCTTTTTTCTTCGTTGCAGCTTTCTTTTTAGTAGCCGCTTTTTTCTTCGTGGCTACTTTCTTCTTAGCTGCCTTTTTCTTCGTTGCAGCTTTCTTTTTAGTA
>CALZHD010000118.1 GCA_945787155.1 uncultured Gammaproteobacteria bacterium
TCACCGGCGAGGCCGTTGCTGATCTCACCGAGGAAACCGTGCGCCATTTCAAGGTCGGTGGTGAGTGGCATGAAGGTGAAGGCGTCATCGGCAAAGGCGATCAGGCCAACACGGTCGCCGCCGCGCTGTTTTATAAATTGTTGCCCCATCGCCTTCGAGATATCGATGCGGCTGGTGACCTCTCCTTGATGAATAAAGTCCTGCGCCAGCATCGAACCGGAGATGTCGAGCGCCAGCATCATGTCATGGCCGGGACGGGTGATGGGGGTGTCGTTATGCAGCCACTGTGGACGGGCGGCGCTCACCAATAGCAGTGCGCAGCCCAATAGCCACAGCCACGGCAGGGGTGACTTCTGCCGGGTGGCGTTGGCCAGTTGCATTAATAGTTCCGCCTGACTGTGGCGAATGGCGGCCACCTCACCGTTGTTTGATGTCGAGGTGACGCGTCTATCCGTCCGGTGGGTGATCAACCATAATAGATACGGCAGCGGTAACAGCAGCAGCCACCAGGGGGTGGCGAACTCAAACATCAGGTTCACCGTTGCGCTTAGGTATAGCAGGTTTGGGCATAGACATTGTCAGCCAGTGACGGAGGGCTGCAAAGGTCTCGCGTGCTATTTTTTGTGTGGGCTGTGGCTGGTAACGCAGCTGTTCGAAGCGCGAAATGGTCTGTTGCCACTGTCTCTGTTGCCCCGGTTCTTGCTGGAGCTGTGGGGGGCAGTGTGTGGTGAGCTGTGATAACCCGAGGCCGAGACGCAGCACGGTACTGAGCCGATAGACGGTCTCGCGCGTATCGATTTCGTTATCCAGCCACGCCTGCTCAATGGCGTTGAGGCGAGTGAGTGCCTGTTGTGTCGTGCTGATCGCTTGTACTGGCGGCGTCGCCTGATAATAGCGACGATAGCCGAGCGTGATGAGTGCGATGATAACCATCGTAACGGCAGCGGCGGCTGCCAGCGCTGGCCACAGGCCTGGCTCTGCCGGCAGTTGTACGTCGGCGAGGCGATCAAAAAACGCGGCGTTGTTGATCGGGGGCGTAATGGAGTCTGGCATCGACGCTGGCATTGAAGCGGGCATCGAAGCAGGCATTGAATCCGCAATTGAAGTCGGCGATGAAACTGGGGTCGTCTCTATCATTGCAGCGTTGCCAACTGTTGCAGTGTGTCATGATGATTATAGAGCGTGTGCAGCGGTAACTGGCCGCGCAGGCAGAGTTGCTCGAGTTGCGCACGGCGTTGCTGCATCGCGTCGGCATAGGCCTCACGTAGCGCACTGTTGTCAGTGTCGATGATATTGCTTTCACCACTCAATGGCGAGACGACGCGAATTTTACCGCACGCCTCAAGTTGTTCTTCGGCCGGATCGGTGATGCGCAGCGCGAGTGGTTCAAAGTGGCTGGCGAGGTTGAGTAGCGACGGCTGGTGTTGCGCCTCAAGGTCATGCAGGTCGCTTATTAAAATAAGCGAACTGCCGCGTTCAGCGGCATGGCTGATCTGCTCAAAGAGTGCGTTGAGTTCGATCGGCTGCTTTGGCAGGGCGCTGTCCAGTGGTGCGGCGGCGGCCTGCAGCAGTGGTAGCGTTCCTTCGATGGTCTGTGAGGCGGGAAAGAAGCGCGCTTCACTGTCGAGCACCACGCCGGCGACGCGCTCACGTGCGGCGAGTGCAGAGAAGGCGAGGATCGCGGCGCAGCGTGCGGCGCTGGTCGCCTTTAGTTCAACACGGCTGCCAAACTGCATCGGAGGGCGACGATCGATCACCATAAAGAGGCTGCGTTGGCGTTCGGCAAGAAACACCTTGCTGGTGGGCTTGCCACTGCGCGCGGTGGCGCGCCAGTCCATGTGACGGATGTCGTCGCCGGGTTGATAGGGGCGCACATCGTGCAGCTCCATGCCGTGACCGCGGTGCAGTGAGAGAAAGGCACCGGCATAGGGGGTGTCGAGGGGCCGCGTTTGCGCGTGACGTCGCTGCAATACCCGCTGCTGTAGCTGTTCCAGCTCGGCAGTGGATAGCAGGGCGTCCCGATGGGCGTATGGCCTGGCGCTGGGATGGGTGTGGTGGCGCATCACGGGTGCTTAAGGGACAGGTATCACGTCGGTGATGCGTTCAATCAACTGGCGGCTATTGACCCCTTCGGCACGCGCCGTGAAGCTCAGTGCGATGCGGTGGTTGAGCACATCGTGCGCCAGTTCGATGATGTCACCGGGCTCGACGAAATCGCGTCCCTGCAGAAAGGCACGAGCACGGCTGGTCTGCGCCAGCGCCAGCGTGGCGCGCGGTGATGCGCCCCGTGTCAGCAGCGGTGTCAACGTTTCATCCCACGCTGAGGGGTCGCGCGTCGCACCGACCAGGGTGACGATATAGCGCTGCAGCATCTCATCGATATAGACCTTATTAACCGCATCGCGTGCCGCGGTGACCTGTGAGCTGCTGAGCACCGCACTTTTATCGGTGGCATTTTGCGGCTGCTGCGCGCGTTGCAGAATTTCCAGCTCTTCATCTGCGCTGGGGTAGTCGATATGGGTCTTCATGATGAAGCGGTCGAGTTGCGCCTCCGGCAGTAGATAGGTCCCCTCCTGGTCGATCGAGTTCTGCGTGGCGATCACCATAAAGATCTCGGGCAGCGGGCGGGTGGTGCCGCCAACGGTGACCTGGCGCTCCTGCATCGCCTCCAGCAGGGCCGACTGCACCTTGGGCGGCGCGCGGTTGATCTCGTCGGCGAGCACGATCTCGTTGAAGACCGGGCCGGCAATAAACTGGAAGTGGCCGTCCTGCGGCACAAAGATGTCTGAGCCGGTGATGTCGCCGGGGATCAGGTCCGGGGTGAACTGGATGCGCTGAAACGACATCGCCATGCCGCTGGCAAGCTGATGCACGGCGGTAGTCTTGGCCAGTCCCGGTAGCCCTTCGAGCAGCATATGGCCGTCGGCCAGCACGCCGGTTAATAAACGCTCGATCAGTGTTGATTGTCCAACGATGGTGGTTTCGATGTGCGCCCTGAGCGCTGCAAAGTCATTTTTCATAACCGCAAGATTCTAGCCTATTTTTAGAAAACATACAGGGAGGCGCGGGTGTGATGAATGCGATGCGTTGCTGGATCGGAAAAACAACTTGATAGTATTGTGGAAAAATGAACTATTCGAGTGAACTCACAGGTTTTAATCGTATTTCTCGGAGCGGGTGTGGGTTGGGTGCAATGTCCGGGTGAAGGTCGTATAATCGATGATCTTTGCATTTTTTGGATGACGGCGAGCGTTTATGCAGTGCGTGGGAAGGGTGGTTTTAGCGGGCTGAAGGTCTCATAAGTCCGTTTTAGTCACGGTGTTAGGGGAGATAGCAGTTGTGTGGCCTGGTCAGTCTGTTAGAAGATTGGGCACTTTTTTCAGATATAGATGTCTGTTTTGATGTGCCATCACTATGTATCTCAACGAGCTTAAGAAGAATATCCCATTAAAAGTAAAGGGATTTAATTTTTATGGGATTTTCCATGGGCTTTATTAGGGACCGGGTTTTTTGGCAGCATTTATGTATAATCGACGCTCTTTTGGCTTGAGAAGCCGAGTTAATGACGATGGATAAAGGCTTGCTTGAGATCCGAGAACTGGAATGTGTGCGTGGTGATCGACAGCTCTTTAGTGATCTGTCGTTTTCGCTGGAAGCGGGTACGTTATTGCATGTGCACGGCCCGAATGGCAGTGGTAAGACAACGCTACTGCGTGCGATTGCTGGACTGGTGTTGCAGGAGAGCGGCGAGATTTTGTGGAATGGTGAGTCGAGCGGCAAAGAGAAAGATGAGTTCAACCGTGAACTGCTTTACCTGGGACATCATTATGGGCTCAAGTTTGAGCTGAGCGGTTATGAGAATTTGAAGGTGTTTGCCAACCTTAGTGGCTCAGATATTAGTGAGCATGAGGTGGAGGCGGCGCTGCAGCGGTTTGGTTTGGCGCATTGTGTTGAGCTGCCGGTGAAGGTGCTGTCGCAGGGGCAGAAACGTCGTGTCGCGCTGGCGCGTCTGCTGTTGCAGTCGTCAAAGTTGTGGATATTGGACGAGCCGTTTGTGGCGTTGGACGTGGCGGCGGTGGAGCTGCTGCTGGAAGTGATTAAGACGCATGTCGCCAATGGCGGAATGGTGATCCTGACGACCCACCAGGAGGTGGCGGTCGAGGTCGGCAGCGTGCAACACCTGCGCTTAGGGCAATAGGGGCGCGACAGTAACGATGTTGGCGACATTGAGATGTATGGTGATGCGGGATCTGACGTTGGCGATGCGCCATCGTTCGGATGTGCTGACGACGGTGTTCTTTTTCATCATCGTGGTGAGTCTCTTCCCGCTCGGTGTTGGGCCAGAGGCGCAGCTGTTAAAAGAGATGGCGGCCGGTGTGGTGTGGGTGGCGGCGTTGCTGGCGTCGATGTTGTCGCTGACGCGGCTGTTTGCAGACGATTACCACGATGGCACGCTGGAGCAGCTATTGCTGGTGCCGCAGCCGCTGTCGCTGATCGTGCTGGGTAAGGTGCTGGCGCACTGGATTATCTCGGGTCTGCCGCTGGTGTTGATGTCACCGCTGCTGGGATTGCAGTTTGGGCTCGAAGGCGATGCATTGATTATGCTGATGTTAACCTTATTACTAGGGACACCAGTGTTGAGTTTGGTGGGTTCGATCGGTGCGGCGCTGACACTGGGATTACGCGGCGGTGGCGTGCTGGTATCGTTACTGGTGTTACCGCTCTATATCCCGGTGCTGATCTTTGGCGCGGGGGCGGTCGCCGCGAATGCCGCGGGGATGGGGGCCGAAGGGCATCTGTCATTGATGGGGGCGATCTTGTTACTGGCGCTAGTGCTGGCGCCGTGGGCCTCAGCGGCAGCGCTCAGGATCTCGGTAGAATAGTTTTTTATATAGTGGTTTTATATTGCAGCTTTATATTGCGGTACGGATTTTTAAATAGAGAAGATAAGCATCGTGTTTAACTTGTTTAAATTTGCATCACCAGCGAGCTTCTACCCATTAGCGGGGAAGCTGGTCACGCTGTTTGCAATCGCCTCAGTGATCCTGTTGGTGATTGGGCTCTACATGAGTTTTTTTGTCGCACCGACGGATTACAAGCAGGGGGAAGGATATCGCATCATGTTTATCCATGTGCCCGCCGCCTGGATGTCGATGTTCATCTATGTGGTGATGGCCTGTTGGGCGGCAGCCGGCATGATCTGGCACACGCGGCTCTCTTCGATGATGGCTTCGGCACTCGCACCGACCGGCGCGATGTTCACCTTTCTCGCGCTGTGGACGGGCGCACTGTGGGGCAAGCCGATGTGGGGTGCCTGGTGGGTGTGGGATGCGCGCCTCACCTCTGAACTGATTCTGTTATTTCTCTATGTGGGTTTTATGGCGCTGGAGTCGGCGATCGATGATCCGCGCCGCGCCGCGCGTGCCAGTGGGCTGCTGGCGCTAGTGGGTGTGATCAATGTGCCTATCATCTATTACTCGGTGCAGTGGTGGAATACGTTGCATCAGGGCAGTTCGATCAAAGTGGTGAAGGGCGGGGTGGAGACCAGCATGACAGAGATCATGGTCTGGACACTGCTGATAATGACCTTCGCCTGCTGGTTTTACACCATTGCGGTCGCGTTAAGCCGTGTGCGCAGTATCATTCTGGAGCGTGAGTCAGACAGTTCCTGGGTGAAAGAGATGTTGCAAGGGGCTAAATCATGAGCGAATGGCTGGCCATGGGCGGCCACGGTTTTTACATCTGGGGCTCATTTGGTGTAAGTGCCCTGTTTATGATAGTTGAAGTGATCCTGGTGATGCGCCGTAGACGTAGTCTGGTGCAGCGCCTGGGACGTATGATTCGTATGAAGGCTGAGGTATCGGAATGAAGTCTAGACATAAACGTATGGTATTTATTGTGATTGGTTTGGCTGCGCTGGGTGGTGCCGTTGCATTGATCATGAGCGCGCTGCAGAGCAATATTAACCATTTTTTTAGCCCTACCGAGGTAATCGCCAATGCCGCACCGAAAGATCGATCATTTCGTCTGGGTGGGTTGGTGGTGAAAGATAGCGTACAACGTGAAGATGATGGACTGACAGTTCACTTTGGGGTGACCGATAATGTCGAAACGGTGCCGGTGGTGTTTACCGGCATCCTGCCGGATCTGTTCCGCGAAGGTGAAGGGGTCGTGGCGCAGGGCAAGATCGCAAACGACGGTACCTTTATGGCGGATGAAGTGCTCGCTAAACATGATGAAACCTATATGCCGCCTGAGGTTGCCGAGGCGCTTGAAAAAGCTGAACAGGCCAAGATAGAGGCCTCAGTTCTACCAGCGGAGGGAATATAAATGATACCTGAGATCGGACATTATGCATTAGTGCTGGCGCTATCGATGGCGATTATCCAGGCGGCGTTACCATTAATTGGCGCGCAGCAGGGTAAGGCGTCATGGATTGCGGTGGCGCGCCCGGCGGCACAGGGGCAGTTTGCCTTTGTGCTGATCGCCTTTGGCTGTCTTACCTATGCGTTTGTGGTGAATGATTTTTCTGTGCAATACACGGCGACT
>CALZHD010000119.1 GCA_945787155.1 uncultured Gammaproteobacteria bacterium
TAAAAAGTCGTGCCTAAATTATTTTCATGGTTGTTTGTCATTTAGTGTAGTGTTGCATCCTAAATGCAGATATAGAAAGCCATTAAATAGACAAGGACAAGGCGAAGTCCGCACTTGTAGCGCAGCTTGCTTGTTCTAAGCCCGGAAGCTCGTTATTCTTGGAGTATAAATCCCGTAAACGTGTCAGCTATCAAGCGTAACGGGAAGAGAGACGATACGATGGTATATTCAGGCAAAAGGCGGATGGCTTAATGGAACGGCGCTTTACAGTTAAAGATTTTTCAAATTTCATCTTTCTTTCGCTGCTGGCGGTGATGATCCTGCTAACCATGTATATGGTAGATCGCCAGTGGAGCAAGATGTCGCAGATGGAGCGGACTATGGCAGAACAGGCGGAGGATCTGCGGGCTCTGCGTGGTTCGGTTCAGTCTCTGGATCAGCGTGTTCGTAGCGGCAATGTAGTGAATGCAGGGAATAAGAAGGAAAATCTTAACCAGGATATGCCGGGTGCCTTCAAGCGTGCTTACGCTATGACTCAGCAGCCGGAATATCAGGTTGGAGACTGGTCGGTCAATGCATTTGGCAATAACCTGGAAACGCTGACACCGTTGGTTTCATCCGATGTTTACTCCTCTCGGGTGCAGTCCTTTGTGCAGGAATCGTTGATTACCCGGGATCCCGATACCTTGGATTGGGTGGGCCTGATCGCCAATGACTGGCAGATCAGCGAAGACGGACTTACCTTTACTTTCCAGATGCGCAACGATGTTACATTTTCTGATGGTGAGCCGTTGGAGGCTGATGATGCAGTGTTTACCTTCGACTTCGTCATGAATGAATCCATTGCTGCACCTCGCGATAGAGCCTACTACCAGAAGATCGAAAGCGTCACTGCTACGGGGCAGTACGAAGTGGTGTTCAAGTTTAAAGAGCCCTATTTCAATAGTCTTTCGCTTGCTGGTGGAATGGCAATTATGCCGCGCCATTTTTATGAGCCCTACCTGGAAAACCCGAAGGAATTTAATCACTCCAAGGGGTTACTGCTCGGTTCTGGGCCATACCGCCTGCAGGACTCCAAAGGCTGGACTCCCGACCAGGGGCTGGTTGAGCTGGTTCGCAACCCCCGTTATTGGGGGGCAGTGGAGCCGAGCTTCGATCGTTTGGTATGGAATATTATTGCCAATGATGCTGCACGCCTAACAACGTTTCGCAATGGGGAAATCGACAGCTATGCTGCACGTCCACGCGAATACCAAACCTTGCTCGATGACGAAGAGTTCATGAATCAGGTGCACCATTTTGAATATATGAATCCTAATGCTGGATATCGTTATATAGGCTGGAATCAGATCAAAGATGGCGAACCGACGGCATTTTCCGACAAGCGTGTTCGTCAAGCTATGACCTACCTGGTTGATCGCAAGCGCATTATTGAAGAGATATATCTCGGTTATGGTGAAGTCGCAGTCAGTCCCTTCAATTCCCGCAGCAAGCAACATGCACAGGATCTGACAGCGCGTGCGTTCGATGTTGAAAAAGCCAGGCAACTTTTGAAGGAAGCCGGGTTTGAGGATCGCGATGGCAACGGGGTAGTAGAGGATATTAATGGCAAACCGTTGGCGTTTGAACTCGCTTATCCCCAGCAGAACGAAGACTACAAACGCATGATTCTTTTTTTGAAGGATTTATATGCTCGTGGTGGCGTGGTGCTTGAACCAAAACCCACGGAGTGGTCGGTGATGCTCGATATGATTAAGAAACGTACCTTTGATGCGATTGCCATTGGCTGGAGCAGCGGTATTGAAACCGACATCTACCAGATATTTCACAGTGATCAATTAATTGAGGGTGGTGATAACTATATTGGTTATAAAAATGTGAAACTGGATAAGTTGATCGAAAAGGCAAGGGCTACGGTCGATGAAAAGGAGCGTATGGCTTTATGGCAGGAGTGTGAGCGTCTGCTCTATGAAGATCAGCCTTACACGTTCCTGTTGCGGAATAAATCGCTGATCTTTATCGACAGCCGTTATAAAAATCTGGAGATCACCAACGTCGGCCTTAATTACAATTTTACGCCGGTTGAGAACTACGTTCCCGGTGCGCAACAGAAATACGGCCACTAATTATTAATCCGACATCACTAGCCTGATGACTACCTATATCCTGCGTCGTTTGCTGTTGATGATTCCGACACTGCTCGGAATCACTCTGGTGGTGTTTTCTGTGATGGCGATGGCCCCGGGGGGATTGAGTGCCCAGGCATTGGTGGAAGGCCAAAACCTCGATCCCGAAGCCAAAAAAGCGATGGAGGACTATTACAATCGCATCTATGGTCTCGATCAGCCCGCCCCAGTGCAGTACTTGAGGTGGCTCAATAATATTTCACCGGTCGGTTTTACGATGACCGAGGAGGGCGAGCTCGGCAATTTTTCGCTCTCCAAGGGCTCGGACTTAGGTACCAGCTTCCGCTATGGTCGTCCCGTTGCCGACCTGTTGGAAGAGCGCATCCCGATTACACTTTTGCTTAACGCATTGTCGCTCCCCATTATTTACATTATTGCCATTACTATAGGGGTGCGTGCAGCCACAGAGCGAGGTAAGCCCTTTGATGTGGGGTCTAATATATTTATGCTGGTGCTGTGGGCTATACCGACCATGCTGGCCGGTGTGCTCCTGATTGGTTTCTTAGGTAGTGAAGAGTACTGGCGCTGGTTTCCTACAGCAGGGCTTAACAAACGCGAAGCCCTGGATATGCAATTTTTGCCGCACTGGAGCTCCATGACAGATGTCCTGTTGTTGTTTATGACAACCGCTGTTGCCGTGGCTGGTTTTATCACGCTTAGTTTTAAGGGCAGTCAAATACTTCGAACCCTGGTCATGGCCGGGGTTGGGGGTGGTCTGGGATATTTGATGGCAACAGGTTTACCGGGTGATACCGCGGCGTGGGTTTATCTTTTATTGGTGCTTGGTGGAGTCGGTACCTGTGGTGCTGTCGGATTTATGCAATGGCGTCCCTTCAGCACCACTATTATGGCCTTCATCGGTATGGGTGTCGGCATTGGAGTTGCCGTTTCTACGATGCAGGGTGATTTTGTGCGGGGCTTTATTCTGGACCGGCTTTGGCATCTGATTCTTCCGGTGTTTTGCCTTTCTTACGGTGGGTTTGCTTTTCTGTCACGTCTGACCCGTGGTGCAGTATTGGAGAACCTGCTTTCCGATTATGCCCGCACCGCAAGAGCCAAAGGCCTGGCAGAGCAGCATGTGCTTTGGCGCCATGTTTTCCGTAACAGCCTGCTGCCGTTGATTACACTTATGGCGGGATTGTTACCGGGGCTGATCGGTGGCTCAGTCATTATTGAGGCGCTGTTCAGTATTGAGGGGATGGGAAAACTTGCTATTGAGGCGGTACAGGCTCGTGACCGCGAACTTATCCTGTCGCTAACGATGATCAGCGGTGTCCTGACCCTGATTGGTTATCTGATTGCTGACCTGTGTTATGCCATAGCCGATCCAAGGGTTAGTTATGACTAAGGGTAAGCTATGATTAGCGAAAAGCGTCAACGTAGCTATTTCGCGCGCATCTTTGACGATGTCAAAGTCCAGTGGACAGCACGTTTCGGTTTTACCTGGATTGTCATCATAGCCACTATTGCGGTATTTGCCCCCTTTCTGGCCAATAGCCACCCACTGCTATTAAGTGAAGTAGGGCAGTTGAGCAGCCCGGCCCTGCAGCACCTGACGCCAGGGGACGTCACGTTGTTACTGATATTCTTTAGTGTTGTGGTATTGAGCTTTATTCGTATCGCTTTTACCAAAAAACTTTGGTGCGTGGTCAGCATCGGCATTGGCGGGTTTCTGGCTAACGATATTCTAATCGAGCCACCGCAACTGGTGATCTACGAACAATACCGCGAGGCCATCACCGATAATCGTTACGACTGGACGGTTATGGCGCCGATTCCGTACTCACCCAAAGATTACTTGCGTGATTATGGCGATACCGGCCTGGAGTCACCGCTCAAGGATGAGGAACGTACCCATTTTTTCGGTACAGATGAAAACGGTGCTGATGTCCTCAGTCGTATGATCTACGCCTCGCGGGTTGCGCTTGGCATCGGTCTGGTGGCTACGGGAATCTCACTAATTATAGGCGTCATCATTGGCGGCCTGATGGGTTACTTCTCTGGTGTTGTTGATATGTTAGGTATGCGGCTGGTGGAAGTATTTGAAGCAATTCCCGTGCTGTTTCTATTGCTGACGTTCGTCGCGTTCTTCGGGCGTGATCTTTACATTATGATGATCATCATTGGACTGACCGGGTGGACTGGTTATGCCCGTTTCGTGCGTGCCGAATTTTTGCGCCTACGTGAACAGGAGTTTGTTCAATCTGCCATAGCCTGTGGCCTCCCGTTGCGGTCAATTTTGTTCCGGCATATGCTGCCCAATGGCATGGCGCCGGTGCTTGTGACTGTAAGCTTCAGTGTGGCCTCGGCCATCCTCGCCGAAGCGACGCTGAGTTTCCTCGGTCTAGGGCCAGTGGATGAGCCTTCCTGGGGGCAAATGCTCAATCAGGCTGTGCAGGCAGCGACCTTCAACTGGTGGATGGCCATCTTTCCGGGCGGTGCTATTTTCCTGACCATGTTTACCTACATGCTGATCGGTGAAGCAATGCGCGATGCGTTCGACCCCTACCTGAAGAAGGGGGCGCGTTGATGAGTCTATTGTTACAGGTCAATGATCTCAGTACGCATCTTCAAAGCGGCGGCACTATTGTCAAGGCTGTAGACAGAGTTACCTTCAGCATCAACAAGGGAGAGACTTTTTGCCTGGTAGGGGAGTCTGGTAGCGGCAAGTCTATTACTGCCTTATCGGTGATTCAGTTGTTGCCCAAAGATATCAGCAGTCATCCCGGGGGTAATATTATTTTCGATTATCGCCATGACGATGCGACTTGCGAGCAGGTGAATATGCTCGATCTGGAGGAGGATAAAAAACAAAGAATTCGTGGTTCACGCATTGCCATGATTTTCCAGGAGCCCATGACATCTCTTAATCCAGTGTTTACTATCGGTGATCAGATCATCGAGGCGTTGCAACTGCACGAACCCGAATTAAGTTATGAGGCCGCCCGAGCTAAGGCCATCGATGCGCTGAAACAGGTCCAGATTCCCGAGGCGGAAGCGAGGTTGGATGAGTATCCGCATCGTCTATCTGGAGGCCAGAGGCAGCGCGTGATGATAGCCATGGCGATGGCCTGTGAACCAGATCTGCTTATTGCCGATGAGCCGACCACTGCGCTTGACGTCACAGTGCAGGCGGAGATTTTGCGTCTGATGAAAGAGCTTCAGCAACGCAAGGGTACTAGTATCCTGTTTATTACCCATGATTTCGGTGTCGTCTCGCAAATGGCCCATCGACTGGCTGTGATGAGGCTGGGCAAGATTGTTGAAAGTGGGGATGTCCTTGATGTGATGAGGAACCCGCAACACGAGTATACCCAGCAGCTGCTGGCTGCATTGCCAGAGAACCTGGTGCGTGCTCATGCCAAAACGGACTGGCATTTAGAAAAGAGTAAGGAGCAGGCCCCCCCCCTGATAGATCTAAAGAATGTAGAGGTACATTTCCCGATCAAGAAAGGTATTTTTCGTCATACTGTTGATTATGTCAAAGCGGTCGACAGCGTTGATCTGAATATTCCAAAAGGACAGATTCTGGCGCTGGTCGGGGAGTCCGGTTGTGGAAAATCTACATTGGGGCGGGCCATTTTACGTCTTACCGATCCAACAGCTGGCGAAGTTTATTTTGAAGGACGGGAGATTACCAACCTGTCTCGTGCAGAGATGCAGCCATTGCGCTGTGAATTGCAGGTGATATTCCAAGATCCGATGTCATCGCTTAACCCGCGCCTGACTATTGTCGATACGCTGATCGAACCGATGAAGGTTCATGGTATAGGCGGGTCAAAAGAGGAACGCATTGAGCTGGCACGGCAGATAATGGAACGTGTTCAGCTGGACCCTGATTACATCTGGCGTTACCCCCATGAATTTTCTGGAGGTCAGCGTCAGCGAATAGGAATTGCTCGGGCACTGGTATTGAAACCGAAGTTTATCGTATGCGACGAAGTGACCAGCGCGCTCGATGTCTCGGTGCAGGCCGAAATTCTTCAGATGTTACTTGAGCTGCGTCAGGAACATGATCTGACGCTTTTATTTATTACTCATAACATTGGTGTCGTCGAGTATGTCAGTGACGAGATGGCCGTGATGCACGCCGGCAAGATTGTTGAGCGTGGGCCGACGGCCGATATTTGCAGTAACCCGCAGCAGCAATATACCCAGAACCTGCTGGCCGCTGTGCCACGGCTGATACTGTAGCGTTACTGATGATCAACCCTGCCACAACGCCGCTATTGCGTGTCGAAAATCTCGTCACCAGCTTTGAATCCAGTGCCGAGAGCGGTATTCAGAGTGTGCGTGCAGTCGATGGTGTG
>CALZHD010000120.1 GCA_945787155.1 uncultured Gammaproteobacteria bacterium
TAGAGCGGGTGCCTGGTGAGTGAAAATGTCATGTGAAGCCCGCCTGGATTCGACGTAAACAACAAAAGATTAATAAGTCACTGATTGACCATTATGTTTGTAATTTTTTAAAGATGGGAGTCTTGTTAGCGTCCTGGAAAAGGCGAAGGGAATGTTGCGGGGTGAAGTGCCATTTTATGACAAGGATCGTTACTTCGCGCCGGATATCGAGAAGGCAGTACAGTTGATTGAGCGGGGAGTGTTAAAAGGCCTTGTCAGACTGTCGCTGTAATTATGTTATGGATTGATGATGGTCTTACTGATTTCTGTAAAAATCCTTAAGTTCTATCCTATATTTTGCGAGTAGTTGTTTAAGTCTGTGGCTATCGTTCGCGATTTTCTTTTGCTCTCGGCTTTTATCGAAAAGAATTCGTCCTGCCTCTGCCATTGATTTTGCGTTTTTACACACATTGGTAATGCCTGCTAACTGGATATGTTCAAACAGGTCTAGTTTTGCGTGTGTCTCTTTATCCAGGAATTTGGAAGTAATCGATTTTGGATCCCACTCTTGTGAGGTCGCGGTCCAGTCATGCTTGAGGCGCCGGATTTCGTCATCGACAACTTCTTCATTAATACGTCCGCCATTGGCGAGTGTGGCCATGCGCGTGACACTGGCGTTGAGATCTCGGAAGTTGGCGCGCCATGTGGCTGCAGGGCTGTGGGCGAATTTTAGATAACGGTTACGTGCCGTTTTGTTGAAGCTGACCATGCTGCCTGCCTTCTGGGCGAAGCGTTCAAGCTCATAATCCAGATTGACCTCTAAATCTTCAATGCGCTCTTTGAGTGAGGGCAGGCGATAGGTCCAGAGGTTGATGCGAGCTAATAGGTCTTCGCGGAACTTACCTTTGCGGCTATCTTCAAACAGATCGCAGTTGGTGCCAGCGATGAGCTGGAAGTCGCTGCTGATCGGGGTGTCGGCACCAAAAGGCATGAAGTTTTTGTCTTCGATGGCGCGAAGCAGCATGGCTTGTTCGTCTGTACCCAGTTCGCCAATCTCGTCCAGAAAAAGGATTCCATCATGGGCCTCCAGCAGTAGTCCGGTGCGTTGTGTGACGGCGCCGGTGAAAGCCCCTTTTTTGTGGCCAAAGAGGGCGGACATGGCGTTGTCGCCACGCAGAGTAGCGCAGTTAACTTCGACCAGTCTTCCTTTGATCTGATCGCGATGTTGTTTAAGCTGGTAAATACGCCTGGCTAGCTGTGACTTTCCTGCGCCGGTGGGGCCTGTAAGCAGGATGGGGTCATCAGAGTTAATAGAGATCTTTTCCAACTGGGCAATGACGCGGTTGAATTCACTATTCCTGGTTTCTATGCCACCTTTTAGGTAAATCGTGCCCTCTGCGTGCTCATGTGAAAAGCGTGATGCGATCTGGTCATATTTTGATAGATCCAGATCAATGATCTGATAGGCGCCAGCCTCGTTGCGATCACGATTGGGCGGTGAGGTTTGAACCAGGCGACCGGGCAGGTAATGTGCCTCTGTTAATAGATAGAGGCAGATCTGGGCGACGTGGGTGCCGGTTGTGATGTGGATTAGATACTCTTCCTTATCACGATCAAAGCTGTACTGACGAGAGAAGTCGTGCAGGCTACCGTAGACCTCTTCGAAATCCCATGGGTTTTCAAATTCAATCAGATGTTGGCGAACCTCTGTCTCCGGCGAGATGCGTTGAATGTCTTCCGTCACCATATCGGCGAGGCGTTGGTAGTGGGGCTGGAAGAGCAGCTCCATGCGATCGATGAGTAGCTCTTCATGCTGACACAGGGAGATGGTGGGGCGCCATTTGTCCCAGCGTTTCTTGCCTCGACCTCGCTGGTCGAGAACGGTCCCTAATAAGCTGATCGCAACAGTCTTCATCTATCAATAAAAATATTAAATTATCAAAAAAGATAAATATATGATTATCGGCAAAATGAGTATTGAACGCCAGTTATTCAGTATTTAATTATTTATCTATACAAAAACAACTGGTTATGAATTATTTTTGAGGAATTTATAAAGCTGGCACGCTGGCTGCAGTAGTTAATGTAACAAACAGTGAATACCAGAATAGATAAAAGAAGGGAGCAGAAAATGTGTGAAACATCTTATGAGGTGATGAGCGACCACGAAGGTGCTCCGATTAAGTCCTGGACCAAAGGGGTTCCATTCGAAGAGCAGGCGCGTCAGCAACTAAGAAACATCGCCAGCCTGCCCTTCATTCATGGCTGGGTATCGGTGATGCCCGATGTTCATCTGGGTAAAGGGGCGACCATCGGTAGTGTGGTGCCGACTGTTGGCGCAGTGATTCCGGCAGCGGTTGGCGTCGATATCGGTTGCGGCATGATGGCGGTGAAGACATCGCTGAAGGCGCAGCAACTGCCAGACAGTCTGGTGGCCATACGTGCGGCGATTGAGGCAGCAGTACCGCACGGACGTTCATCAGGGCGTGGTCGCCGCATGCCAAGACGCGATAAGGGGGCATGGGGTGAGTTGCCTAAAGATGTAGCCACTGCGTGGAAGGCGTTGCACCCTGGTTTCGAGCGACTGTGTGGGCAGCACAAGCTGTTGAAGAACACCAACAACGTGAGCCACCTGGGAACCCTGGGTACCGGCAACCACTTTATAGAGGTCTGTCTGGATGAGAGTGGTGGGGTCTGGTTCATGCTGCATAGTGGTTCGCGTGGTGTGGGTAACCGCATCGGCACGCACTTTATCGAATTGGCAAAGCAGGATATGGAACGTTGGATGATCAGTCTGCCAGACAAGGATCTTGCTTATCTGCCAGAAGGAAGCGACCACTTTGAGCAGTATGTAGAAGCGGTGGAGTGGGCACAGGAGTACGCTCGCATCAATCGCGAAGTGATGATGGCGCGTGTAATAGCAGCGGTGCGTAGCGAGATGCCGGTTGCATTTGAGACACATGTGCAGGCAGTGAACTGTCACCACAACTATGTCTCACGTGAAAACCACTACGGGAAAAACGTGCTGGTTACCCGTAAGGGTGCAGTGCGTGCCCGTAAGGGTGAGCTGGGCATCATTCCCGGTAGCATGGGGGAACGTTCATTTATTGTTCGCGGCCTTGGTAACGATGAAAGTTTCCATAGCTGCAGTCATGGTGCGGGACGGGTGATGTCCCGTACCCAGGCCAAGAAGGTGGTAAGCCTGGATGAGCATGTTACCGCAACCGCAGGTGTCGAGTGCCGTAAGGATGCAGGTGTAATCGATGAGACCCCTGCGGCCTACAAGCCGATTGATCAGGTGATGGAGGCGCAGAAGGATCTGGTTGAGATCGTCCATACCCTGCGACAGGTGGTCTGTGTGAAAGGTTAAGCAACAGCTCTGTCCTCTCGAGGTTTGAGAGGGCCTTTAAGAAGGAATAAGAACAATGTTGGTAATTGATGGTTCACAAGGTGAGGGTGGCGGTCAGATTCTAAGAACCTCATTGACCATGGCAATGGTGACCGGCAGGGATATTCAGGTTGAAAAGATCCGTGCCGGTCGTGAAAAACCGGGATTGATGCGTCAGCACCTGGCCTGTGTAAAAGCAGCACAGAGTGTGAGCGACGCAACAGTAAGCGGTGCAGAAGTGGGTTCCACGGTGATCACCTTTAAGCCGAAGGCGGTCAAGGCAGGCGAGTATCATTTTGCCGTGGGCACTGCGGGCAGCACGATGTTGATTTTTCAAACTGTGCTGCCTGCCCTGGCGCTGGCTGAGGGTGTGTCGCGACTAAGTTTTGAAGGCGGCACCCATAATATTTTTGCGCCGAGCTTTGATTTTATTGCGATGGCATATGCACCACTGTTGAGGCAGATGGGGGTTGCGATTGAGATGGAGATCGATCGCCACGGGTTCTATCCGCAGGGCGGTGGCCGTTGTTCGGCGGAGATCAGGCCGACAGTACGTTTTGGTCGGCTGGAGCTGACGAAAGCAGGTGACCTGCTATCTAAAGAAGCGGTCGTCACCAGTGCCAATATCCCAGCTCATATCGCGGAACGTGAGCTGGGTGAGATTGCCAAGCAGTGCAAATGGCCTGAAGAAACATTAAGGACAGAGCGCGTTGAGAGTATGGGTGGCGGCAACATTGTTTCGATGCGCCTTCACCATGAACACTGTTCCGAGGTGGTTGAGCAGGTTGGCAAGGTGGGGCTGTCGGCAGAGCGGGTGGCACGCAGGGCGGTACAGGGTATGCGTCGTTATCAGGCGGCAGCGGTGCCAGTTGGTGAACATCTGGCCGACCAGTTGATGTTACCGATGGCGTTGGGTGAGGGTGGTTCGTTTCGCACGTTGAAGCCGAGCCTGCACACCCAAACGAATAGAGATGTGATTCATCTCTTTACAGAGCGGCGTTTTAGATTTGACCAGTTGGCGAAGGATGCCTGGGAGATTCATATCTAAAAAGAAGATAGAGATGTAGGTGGTGAATGGCCGGGCAAACTGGGTTGTCCGGCCGCGATTAAAGAATGTTGTCTGTATGTTGCAGAACGTATAGACCAAAAGCGTTTGGCAAGGCTTGCCTGTGTTAGCGGGTCCGGGTCCCGGTATAGAAACTGGTCCGGTCTGGCACATCCACCGCTGGTGATATGTGTACCAATGCAGTCAAGAGGCTAAACACCGCTAGGTAGCTCAATCGGGTAGAGCAGCTGATTGTTAATCAGTGTGTTACCGGTTCGAATCCGGTCAATAGCACACGTCTTAGGAACGTGTTCAGTGGTAAAGCCTTAGGGCTGGGGTTCGACTCCCCACTTGTAGTAAACCCAGGGCTCCTTCGTTTGGTATGTGGCTGTATCGCGTATCGAACAACGGTGTCGTTACCGAGCATCACCGCTTTGGTAAACACGCGCGGTTTCGATGTCTGTGAAACTGTTGTTGACTATTTCTGGGCTGGTAGAGACAGGAATGAAGATGATGGTTCCATCGATCGCTCGAAAAAGCGCCTGTTTATTGAATGTGATAATCCGTTACTACATCGGGGGGAGCCCGACTTTAATGAACAATTAATATTATTTTAGGAGGCATTATGTATTTCGTTAAAAAAATTGATGTAGCAGATAACGAAAGAGCCTTCCTGTTTAAGAAGAATCGCTTTGCGGGTGTCCTTGAGCCGGGAAGGTATCGTTATATCGATCTACCTGGAAATATTCGGGTCGAGCGTTTTGATATCACTCGCCATGAGTTGGACCACAATCTGGGTAAGTTCCTGGTCTCCACCTTTGTGGATCAGACCCGCGACTATCTTGAGGCCTATCAGTTAAGTGATTATGAAATAGGTCTGTTGTACCACGATGGTCAGTTGATCGACATCGTCGCGCCGGGCAGCTTTAAGGTCTACTGGAAGGGCCCGGAGAAGATTGAGCTGAAGCGTATCGATATCAGCGAGGAGTTTCGTATCTCGAATGCGTTGCTGGCACTGCTGGGCAGAGGCCATAGTGCGCAGTTGATACGCAGTGCTTCTCAGACGATCTATTACACTGAGGTCGAGGATAACCACGTCGGGATACTGCTGGTGAATGGCAAGCTTGAATCATTGCTGCAGCCTGGCAGTTACGGCTTCTGGAAGTTCCACCGCAATGTGGTCGTTAAGCACATCGATCTGCGCCTGCAGAATGTCGAGGTGAGCGGTCAGGAGATCCTGACAAAAGATCGTGTCAGTCTGCGATTGAATCTCTCTGCGGCCTATCGTGCGGATGATCCTCAGTTGGCGCAGAGTAAACTGGCGGACTTTAACGACTATCTGTATCGCGAGTTTCAGTTGCAGCTGCGTGAGGCAGTCGGCACCAAGACGCTGGATCAGCTGTTGAATGATAAGGATGCGCTGAACCAGGTGATCACGGATGGTATTCGTCAGCGGGTCGGTGAGTATGGTATCTCGGTCAAGAGTGTCGGTGTGCGTGACATCATCTTGCCGGGAGATATGAAGACCATCCTTAATCAGGTCGTTGAGGCGGAAAAGGCGGCGGAGGCCAACCTGATCAAACGGCGTGAAGAGACGGCGGCGACGCGTTCTCTGCATAACACTGCCAAGATGATGGAAGGCAACCCGACCTTGATGCGCCTGAAGGAGTTGGAAGTGTTGGAAAAAGTGACCGAGCGTATCGGCAATATCAACGTCTACTCAGGTCTTGAAGGTGTGATGAAGGATCTGGTAAAGAGTCCGTCAGTGTTGAAATAGTAGAGAAGGAGGTGACCCGGAATAGGTCGGGTCGCCAATTGTTTTATTGAGAGATGATTGTGATGGAAAAAGAGATATTAAAACGACTTGATGCCATAGAGGCAGAAGAGGGGATGAGGATACTCCATGCCTGCAATAAATAGACATATATGGACGCTCCCGGTATGTCAAACAATAAAGTTCTTTAACCCCGTAAAACGTGGTTCGAAATCAACCCTTCATCACACCTTGACGAACCGT
>CALZHD010000121.1 GCA_945787155.1 uncultured Gammaproteobacteria bacterium
AGAATCTCATATGACCTTCTCCTTTTTGATGTTGATTAAACGTTTTTCACAAATTCAGTTTAAAACAAATGGATGGTCAAGCCGACCAAGCCCGGCAAAAGGGAGAAGGTCATAAACAAGTATCAAGTGGGTCAAAATCGACACGCAGAAAACGCGCGCGTTTTACCCAAATCGTTGGAATTTTGAAAACCGAGGGTGAATCATTGTGAAGCAGTGGTACGAAGAGTTATTTGAAAACTACGCCAGTAAATATGATGAAGAGGCCTTCACCCAGGGAACTATAGGTGAGTGTGACTTTATTGAAGAGGAAGTAAATCACCTAAAAAGTACCAAAATACTGGATATCGGGTGTGGAACGGGAAGGCACTCAATTGAATTGGCTAAGAGAGGCTATTCAGTGACAGGTGTAGATCTATCCGAATCTCAGTTAGGGCGAGCTAGAATAAAAGCAAAAGAGCAGGGTCAGGAAGTAGACTTTCAACTGAGGGATGCAAGAAATCTAAATTTCGTCCAAGAATTCGATCTGGTGATAATGTTATGTGAAGGGGCATTTCCACTGATGGAAACGGATGAAATGAATTTCCAAATTCTAGAGAACGCAGCTAAATCACTCACCTCAGAAGGTAAGCTAATTTTTACCACTCTCAATGGTTTGTTTCCACTATTTCACTCTGTAAAAGAATTCATAAACGCAGGAGCAGCAACGGGTTCCTCTTCTGATAATACATTTGATTTAATGACATTTCGAGATCACTCAGTTTATGAAACTGAGGATGACTCACGAAATAAGTTATCTCTGAAATGTAACGAGCGGTACTATGTGCCTTCGGAAATTAATTGGCTAGTAAAGTCTATTGGTTTTACCAAAGTAGAGATTTATGGAGCCAAGCTGGGCCAGTTCTCAAGGTCTGATGCGTTAACGACCGAGGACTATGAGATGTTAGTGATCGCGGAGAGATAAAAATGCTAACAAGACCCTGAGTCTGGGCGTTGAGGCTGTAGGAAAACCCTGAGATTATATTTTTTATAAAAATGGCTCTTTGTAAGCTCGGAAAACTAAAATTATGAAGTATTTGTTGTTGGTACTCGAAGCTTTTTATTTAAAGCATCACACGCGCTATGCGCTGAATTTGATTCAAAGGGTGCAAATGACTCGTTGTTGGAAATCATAAGCGAAAACCTTATTTTTAATGATAACTACGCAAGATATTAAAATGATCACGCATGAGTAAGTGTCGGCCATCAAGGTCTTAGGTATTTAAGGTCGGGACGGCATTGTATTGCTCCACAACGCTTGTATATTATGCATAAAGCTGAGAAACACATATGAAATGGATCGCGCTAGCAGCACTCATATCACTGTTTACATTTTTCCGAAGAAGATGTTTGGCAAAATAAATAGGCCACCCATCTTAAATAACCTGGTGTTAGGAAAATCCGTCTCATGCGAATGGCGCATACTTAAGCCGCTATCATATGGTTATTAGTCAATTGTTTCGTCTTTTCGGTATTTTTTTAGCCGGAATCCAGGATTTATACAATATGGGCTCCGGACTAAAGCCTGCCGGAATGATGGAAACGCGTTTAAGTAAGTGCTATTCCCGTCTTATGCTATTCTATTTAATGAATGTCAGTGGAAAATAAATTTAATAGCGAATCATGTTGCCTAATAAAATAAATTATTTTACAGGCTCGTTAACTGAAAAATTAATAATGAACATCGAATATAAAATAAACGCACCGATATCAACGGACCAATTCATTGAGTTATTACGTGAATCCACTCTTGGAGAACGTAGGCCAATTGAAGATCGCGAGTGCATGGAAGGAATGGTGAAAAATAGCAATCTAATGGTTACAGCCTGGGATGGTGAAAAACTGATAGGTATTTCTCGTTCAATGACAGACTTTCATTATGCTTGCTATCTTTCTGATCTTGCCGTTCTTAAAAAATATCAAAAAGGTGGTATTGGAAAAGAACTACAAGTTATTACTCAAAAACAGTTGGGCCCGAAGTGCAAGCTAATATTAATTGCCGCACCAGCTGCCAATTCATATTACGATAAAATTGGCTTTACAAATAATCAAAGGTGTTGGGTGCTTGAGCGTGATGAAAGTATCAGCAGCATGAAAAAGTAGCATCATTTACAACTCAGAATGAAAGGATATTTTATGATGAATAAATTATTGAGTATTTTTTTATTTCGGCTTTAATTTCAGGCTGCGCATACGATAATATAGAAAGTTTTACATATGATGCATTGTATGACAGACAGTGCATTCAAAACGAAGGCGTACCTAACTGTGATCCGGGTCGGTTTTCGTATGAAGAATATGAAAGGCAAAGGTGAGAAATAGATAAATGATCACTACGCAAGATACTAAAATGATCACGCATGAGTAAGTATCGGCTATCAAGGTCTTAGGTATTTAAGGTCGGGACAGCATTGTATTGCTCCACAACGCTTGTATATTATGCATAAAGCTGAAAAACACGTATGAAATGGATCGCGCTAGCAGCACTCATATCACTGTTTGCATTTTTTCCGAAGAAGATGTTTGGCGGCTTGGGGGTTTTAGTATTGATCGGAAGCGCTGTCGGGGGTTATTTCTATTATCAAGAGTGGTCCGATAAAAAAGTTAAAGAGGCGGTGAAAGTGACGATTGAATATTCACCAGCGTATTGTGAAGAGCTAACCCCGCTTAAAGTCACTGTCGACAATACTAGTGATAAAACCATCACAATGGTTGAGTGGGATATAGCTGTTCATCAGTCAGGTTTTAGCACTGATCTTGCCGAGCCGGGGTATCAAATATATTCCCAGGATAAAATACTTAGACCTGAAGAGAATAGGGTGATCTGTGTAGGCCTGCCTGTGCTTAAGAGAGAAATTATGAACATATCTGAGTTGGTGTTCTCAGCAGCAAATAAAGACGTAATATTTGAGTGAAATGCATGGCGTCTATTTTCGTGTTGGACTGCATCCGATGTTGAAGGCGTCTGGTAAAATGCGAATGGTGGTTAGTGAATAGTATGGAAATAATTGAATCTCCCTGTGTACGCAATTGCTGTTTGGACAGAGATGATATCTGTATGGGGTGTTTTCGCTCTATTGATGAAATTACTGGTTGGAATGCAGCTTCGAATGAAGAAAAAAAGGCAATATTAAAGCGTGCTGAAGTGCGGAAAGCGGAAAAAATTAAATCAGGTGTTGATCATAGATTTTGATCTTTTCAGATAATTAAAAGCCTCATGATTTTTAAACGGCACGCGGTTTTCTTGAGGATAATGAATCGCTGTAAGCAGTCTCTTGTTGTATCCATTATTGTTGACCATTGCCTGTCATGAAGAGCACATTGAGAATTGCACTGATAATGGCAATGGTGAGCCAGAGTTTACCTGCTGCTCGCCTTGTTTCATCAGTTTTATCTTTTAGGTAGATTATCCCCATAATCAACCCGATGAAAGGAATCAGTAATGTGGCAATACTGACGCTAATTTTTAGCGCCATGGATACAGGTGGATTGGTGGGCTGTGATGTGCTGGAGACTGGTGATGTATTTGCCCCTTCTTCGTGAGGATTGACTGTTGTCAGCATGATAGTCTCTCCGCAACTGCTGCACGATTTTGCATCATCTGGGTTTTCTGCTGTGCATTTTGAGCAAAACATCATTATTCAACCCCCGTGTTTTTATGTAATTATTTAAATTACAGGAAACGTATCACTGACATCTGTTTAACTTGAGTTGTGGTTGGCTCTATTATTGATTTTATGCGCGTGATGTTATTCGCCGTTGCCAAGTTACTTTTATCAAGCCACTTTATATTCTGTGCCGTAATCAGCATGCTAGCATGGGAATCTAACTGATTGAAGGCTGCCTACAGCCATAAATGAAAATGGGTCGCGATATCCATGATTAATGTGTGAAGAATCAGAATGGTGGGTTAGCGGGGATTTTTCTCTAGAAGTAAATTACCTGCTTCATCACACTGGTAGCGCCACTCGCTATTGATAAAGGTTGTTGAAATAGCCTCGGTGATCAAGATGGGGCCCTGGAGTGTTTCGCCGGCCGTCAATGAATCACGCGCCATGATATTGACAGTGGAGAAGGCGTTGTCGATATAGAGTAACGCGCTGTTGTTTGATGGAGGGTGGTCAACATGGGCAGCCAGCGTGATGTTGGGCATTGGCCCGCGCAGTCCAACGCGTACGTTGACGAGTTCAACGGTACAGTCGAGGCGGTGGCCGTAGCGTGCCTTATGTGTTTGATGAAAGCTGGCGATGACATCTTGAATCGTCTGTTGTGAAATAACCCACGGAATGTTGAGCGTGCTGGATTGCCCCTGATAGCAGAGGTCGAGTGATGGCTGTGTAGTGACTGATTCAATTGTAAGCCCCTCCTGTTGCAACGCCTTGATGCCCTGCTGTTTTAAGCGCTCGAGTTGTGATGAAACCTCTGCTTCATTCAATGACGGTAGAGGACGATTGAGGGAACGTGAGAGTTGCCGTGCGCGCGGTGCGGTGAGCATTCCGAGTGCTGACAAAACCCCGCTGTGGATCGGCACTAGCGCACGCGTCATGCCGAGCTTCTCTGCCAGCGCACAGACATGCAGCCCACCGGCGCCGCCAAACGAGACCAGCGTGAAGTCGCGCGGGTCGTGTCCCTGTTGTACCGAGATCACGCGCAGTGCCTGCGCCATGTGTTCGTTGGCGATCTCGATGATTCCCTGTGCGGTTGCTTCAATCGAAAGATTCAATGGCGTTGCAATGCTTTCAACGGCGGTACGGGCGGCGACGACATCCAGCTGCATCTTGCCGCCGAGGAAGGCGTTGGCCTGGAGTCGACCGAGTACCAGGTTGGCATCGGTCACGGTCGGTGCGGTACCGCCCTTACCATAGCAGGCGGGACCGGGGTGAGCACCGGCCGATTCGGGGCCAACCTGTAACAAGCCGCCTGCATCGAGGTAGGCGATCGAACCCCCACCCGCGCCGATGGTGTGCATATCGACCATCGGGATCGCCACCGGATAGCGACCGATCTTGCCGTTGCTGGTGAGCTTCAGTGCTTCATCGGGACGACTGTTGAGCATTGCGACATCGGTCGAGGTACCGCCCATGTCGAAGCTTAATAGTTTTTGCTGGCCACTGGCCGCGGCGGTGTAACGTGCGCCGGCAAGCCCGCCGGCGGGCCCCGACAGCAACATATGCACCGCCTCATTACCAGCAAGCCGTGCATCGATGGTGCCGCCGGCACTCTGCATCACCGTGATGTTGGCGTGAGGCAAGCGATCGATAAGGCGTTGCAGGTACGCCTCGACCAGCGGCCCGATCCACGCGTTAAGCCAGGTGGTGATGCCGCGCTCATATTCGCGATACTCCGGCAGGATCTTCGATGAGCGTGAAATAAAAATGCCGTCCGGGATGATCGCCTCGATCGCCTTCTCAAAGCGGTCATCAATAAACGAAAACAGCAGGTTGATCGCCACTGCTTCGGGCTGCAATCTTTCGAGCGCTTTTTTTAATTGTGCCAGTTCGTCATCAGACAGGGGTTCGACCTCACTGCCATCGGCACCCAGTCTGCCGCCGGTTTCAAGGCAGAGTTCACGCGGTACTGGTGGTGTGATTGGTGCAGGATGCCATTCATAGAGTTCGTCGCGGGTCTGCCGTCCGATGGTCAGCATGTCACCCAGTCCGTAGTTGGTGATGAATGCTGTGCGTACCCCTTTACCTTCCAGCGCGGCATTGGTGGCGACGGTTGAGCCGTGGACGATGTTGAGTGACTGATCAAGCAGGCCGAGTTCAGTCACGCCCTGGAGGATCGCCGCTTCGGGCGCGTGGGGTGTCGACAATACTTTGTGAATCGTCAGCTGTTCGCCATCGAACAAAACAAAGTCGGTAAAGGTACCGCCGGTGTCGATGCCGAGCAGTTTAGTGGTTAGCTTCATGATGTCAATTTATTGTGCTGATGCGTTATCATCTTTTGTATTGTCAGGAACATGAACGTACTATATGCGCATGAGTAAGGATAGTCTGATCTCAGCTTTGAGGTGCGACGCGGCGAGGTACTGGGTTTTCTCGGCCCCAATGGCGCGGGCAAGTCGACCACAATGCGCATTATCGGCGGGAGTCTCGCGCCCAATGCCGGGCGGGTGTTGATCAACGGCATCGATATCCTTGATCAGCCGACGCAGGCCAAGGCGGAGCTCGGCTATCTGCCGGAGACGCCACCGCTCTATCGCGATCTCACCGTGGACGAATACCTCGCCTACTGCGCGCGTATTAATCGTATTGCGCGTGCGCAACGGCGGGGGGCAATAGATTCTGCAAAAGAGCGCTGTGGTCTGAGTGACGTGGGGCGACGTCTGATCGCCAATCTATCCAAGGGTTTTCAGCAGCGTGTCGGTATCGCGCAGGCGATCATTCACTCGCCCGCGGTGGTGTTGCTCGATGAGCCAACGGTGGGGCTCGATCCGATTCAGATTCGCGAGATTCGTAGTTTGATTCGTGAAGTCGCCAACGAACATAGCGTGGTGCTGTCGACCCACATCCTGCCGGAAGTGCAGTCGGTGTGTGACCGGGTGCAGATCATCAATCGTGGGCGTCTGGTATTGAATGAAACGATTGGCGAGATGCGCGCCAAGTTGCAGGCAACGACACTGCTGGTGGCGTTGCGCACAGTCCCTCCGCTCACAGAGCTGGAGTCCATTAACGGCGTGCAGTCGGTGGAATCGTTGGAAGATGGTCGCCTGCGGATCGCTTATGATACCCATAACGATCCGTCTGATGCGATCGTTGAGCAGGCGGTGGCCAACGGCTGGGGGCTGCATGAGCTGACGCCGGAACGGATGACGCTGGAGCAGGTCTTTGTCGATATCACCTGTGCCGATACGCATCAACCACAGGATCCAGATTCCAATCCCAATTCAAGCCCAAGTCCAAATTTAAATCGAGCGCAAGCGGGTGAGGCGGCATGATCTTCGCCATTGCTGGGCGTGAACTACGCAGCCTCTTTTTGTCGCCACTGGCGTGGTCGATCCTCGCGGTGGTGCAGTTGATCTTCGCCTATATGTATCTCGCGCAGATCGATTTCTTTATCCAGGTGCAGCCGCGCCTGCCGCTGTTGCCTGGTGCACCGGGGATGACCGAGATCATTGCGGTGCCGCTGCTGGGTAATGCCGCGATGGTGCTGCTGCTGGTGGTGCCGTTGATCACGATGCGGCTGATCAGTGATGAGCGCCGCAATCAGACGTTGAGCCTGTTACTTGCCGCGCCGATCTCAATGAGGTCGATTGTTGTCGGCAAGTTTCTCGGTGTGATGACCTTTCTATTGCTGATGATCCTGATGATGCCGTTGGCGCTGTTGTTGGGCGGCACGCTGGATTTTGGGGTGTTGGCGGCCGCGTCACTGGGCCTGTTGCTATTGCTGGCGAGCTTTGCCGCGCTGGGGCTTTTTATGTCGTCACTGACGGCGCAGCCGACGATCGCGGCCGTCAGCACCTTTGGTGTGTTGCTACTGTTGTGGATTCTCGACTGGGCAGGGAATAACGCTGGTTCTAATGCCGGACCGGGGAATGATGTGCTAGCCTACCTGTCGATCCTGCGCCACTATGAGGCGCTGTTGAAGGGGGTGTTCAACAGTGCGGATCTGATCTACTACCTGTTGTTTATCGTCATGTTTCTGGTGCTCACTGTGCGTCGACTCGATGCCGAGCGTACTCAGCACTGAGCTATCGCCATTGAATAAGCGAAATTGAGTATAGGTAGATGAAAGTAACGTTGAAATCCCGTCGTTTGATGCTGCTGCAGAACCTGCTGTTTGTGGTGCTGTTTCTCGGTGCCGTTGGGCTGGTGGGGTGGTTGAGCACCCAGTAC
>CALZHD010000122.1:0-5970 GCA_945787155.1 uncultured Gammaproteobacteria bacterium
GCACCTGATCAGCCGTTATGCCGGCGTATCAGAGGAAAGCTCGCCACTACACCGCCTCGGCACCGAACAGTGGTCAAAGGCAAAGCGCAAAGCGGCCGAACGGGCACACGACGTTGCTGCCGAGTTATTGGATATCTATGCCCGCCGTGCGGCTCGCATGGGACACGCCTTCCCGCTACTTGATGATCAATACGCCACCTTTGCAGCCGCCTTTCCTTTTGAAGAGACCCCAGATCAACAGGAGGCTATTCTAGACCTGATCAGCGACATGACCTCTAACAAGCCGATGGATCGCCTCGTCTGCGGTGATGTCGGTTTTGGAAAAACAGAGGTCGCGATGCGCGCGGCGTTTATCGCAGTCCAGGGCGGTGCGCAGGTCGCAGTACTGGTACCAACGACACTGCTTGCACAGCAGCATTATCAAAACTTTAAAGATCGCTTTGCCGACTGGCCGGTGCAGGTGGAGGTACTGTCACGATTTAAAACCAAAAAGCAGACCGATGAAGCGCTGAAAAAGATCGAAAATGGCAAGGTTGATATCGTCGTGGGCACCCACAAGTTGATCAGTGGCAATATTAAGTTTAAAAATCTCGGCCTCTTTATTATCGATGAGGAACACCGCTTTGGGGTCAAACAGAAAGAGCAGTTGAAGTCACTGCGCAGCGATGTCGACACACTCAGCCTCACCGCCACGCCGATTCCACGCTCGCTGAATATGGCACTCACCGGGATTCACGACCTCTCGATCATCGCCACGCCACCATTGCGCCGCATTGCAATCAAGACCTTTGTGCGCCAGTGGAACGACACCCTCATCCGCGAGGCGTGCCTGCGTGAGATCCGCCGTGGTGGTCAGCTCTATTTTTTGCATAATGAAGTCCGTACGATCGAGAAGATCACAGAGGATCTAAAAAAACTGGTGCCCGAGGCGGAGGTAAGATTCGCTCATGGGCAGATGAATGAACGCGAGCTGGAACAGATCATGCTCGACTTCTATCATCAGCGTTTCAACATACTGGTTAGTACGACGATTATTGAGAGCGGTATCGATGTGCCCAACGCCAACACCATCATCATGAATCGTGCCGATAAACTCGGCATTGCACAGCTCTACCAGCTGCGTGGTCGTGTCGGTCGTTCGCATCATCAAGCCTACGCCTATCTGATCACGCCACCCAAAAACAGCATGACCAAAGATGCTGAAAAGCGGCTGGAGGCGATCGAATCGATAGAAGAACTGGGCGCGGGTTTTACCCTCGCCACGCACGATCTTGAGATTCGCGGTGCCGGTGAGTTTCTCGGTGATGAACAGAGCGGTCATATTCAGGAGATCGGTTTTAGTATGTATACCGATCTGCTGGAGCGCGCCGTTGCGGCACTAAAAGCAGGCAAACAGCCCGAACTGTTGCAACCGCTGCATAGCGGCTCAGAAGTCGACCTCGGTGTACCCGCCCTGCTCCCCGAGGCGTATCTACCCGATGTCCACAGCCGCCTTGTACTCTATAAACGGATCGCCAATGCTAAGGAAAAAGAAGAGCTACGCGAACTACAGGTGGAGATGATCGACCGTTTTGGGCTGCTACCAGAGCCAGCGAAAAACCTGATCGCCGTCACCGAGCTTAAACTCAAAGCCGCGCCAATTGGCGTACGCAAGATTGAGGTAGGCGCGAATGGCGGACGGATCGTCTTTGGCGAACAACCCAATGTCGATCCAATGAAGATCATCAACCTGATCCAGCGCAAACCTAACACCTATAAGCTCGACGGGCAGGAGAAGTTGCGTTTTACGATGTCACTGCCTGATTTACAACACCGTATCGATGCGATTACGGAGTTGCTGGAGAGTGTTGCGAACGACAATTAAAATGAAAAGGCATACTAAGCGTCATCAACTAGCAGACTAAAGGTTGCTCGATAATAGGGATCACCCGAACTCTGTATTACAGGCTGTAGAAACATCTGTTGACTACCAGACTCCGGGTGGTAGAGCTGATAGCTACGCTCTTCCAGCATGACGGTACCCGTATTGCTGAAATAGAGATGAAACTGATCAAGCCGTGGTGCCTTCTGCCCTTTTCGCAGTTCATTCAATTTAAGCCGCGCTAACGGCGTGCCTGCCTCTTCTACGACAAAACTTTCTCCCAGCAGCTGACGCCACTGCTTATGCCTGTCAGTATCTAATGACGTTTTACCTATATCAGGCGCGGCTAATGATAACGCCGGCGAAAGTGCACTAGCGGTTGCACTGGCAGCGCCGGCAATCATAAATGTTCGTCTATTAATCATTGTCATCACCCGTTTATTTAAAACTATGCGTTAATGTGCCGATTCGGGTGCTCGTCTCATCAAAAGGTAAACACCCTGATCTTCACTCATCTTAAATCCAGAACGCTGATAAAGATGCACAGCTGGATTATCGCAAGCCACATGCAGCTCCAGCACCTTCCCTGTTTCATCGGCCTCATTACACAGCTGCTGCAATAGATGGCTGCCGATACCTCGCCCACGCCACGCGGGCAACAGCACCATATCGATAATATTAACTACCTGTTGCCGGCGACTCACCAGCAGCCGCCCAATACCACTTCCATCGACTTCAATGATGTCGTGATCAGCCTGCGGGTAGCGTTCACGAAACTGCTGTTCACGCATGGCGAACTGTGGTTGTAGATGGGCACGACACTGCGAATCATTCCAGCCTGCAAATTGCAACGGCCCCTGGTACTGCTCTATAAACAGCACCTCACATAGCACTCCATCCGCCTGCGTTGCCGGGCGCAGCACAATATCGGCGGGTAGTAGCGATTCAAGTCCATGCCCAGCAGCGTCTCTGCCATTAGCAAGAATCGAATTAGAACTCATTTTCACGGTCAACATATCAGGCAAGCTACGAGCGGGAAGGAAAAATCCCCTGCAATGCGATAATAAAGTTCATGGATAGGTAAGGCTGCATGTTATTGGCCGGCTGACTGCCCCCTGTCACAGCCGTCGTCCCTCCGCCCGCAACCGCAGGCCCCTGATCGCTATAACTGCGCGCGTCGGTCTGGGCCAGCAGTCGCCCGGCAGGATCATTAGAGTCTCCCTCGGCGGCGGTGGCCAGATTAAGGGCGTGAGTATGGGCAGGTAGATTATTTGCGCTCAATGTCGTGGTTTCTGTCCCGCCCTCTCTACCCTGCACATAGTTACTAAGACCAGGGCCTCTCCCAAAACCGACTGGCACTCGACCACGCAGATCCGGCAGTCCGAAAGTTGTCCTGCCATCTCCCCCATACATCGTACCCAGCAGGGAAAAGAGTGCCGTATTTTGATTGATGCCAAGCAGTTGCCCATGACAAAAGGCCCAGCCACGCGGCGCAAAATTCCCTCCAAACATTTTAATTTCACCAAGAAAAGGGTCAGACATAATATGTTTCCTCTAAATTTAATCTCTTATTGTCCAGATCGTAATCTCTATTTAGAAAATGGGTAACTGACAATCCGTCGGCGTATCATTAATCACTCCGGCAGCAAGCACTGTCGATTGCGAAGCAAGCGTCAGATCGAATGTTCCGAAAAACGCCTCAACAACATAATCCGCCACCTGACTATTGCCGCGCAGGTCAAGACAGGTCTGACTGGTGTCATGGTAATTACTCGCCTGCATCGCCAGCTCGGGATTGGCGATATTTTGCAGCACATTATCCGTTACTGTGGTATTTAGTCGAGTGTTGTTAACGCCTGTCAGATCCCGAACCGCAAAGCGAAATCCGGTGTTGAAATCATCCAGGGTATTATTACGCACTTCCATGCTGAATAATGCACCATCAAACTGGCGTACACGCAAACCGGTTAATGTCGAAACCGAATTGCCATTAAGTGTATTTGCATTGATGCGCGCCTCGCTGGTTGCACCATTATCAGATTGAAGATCGATCGTACTACTGATGACACCCACCGCAGACGATGTGATTGTGTTATCGCTGACCGTTAGCCGTGTGTTGTCATCAATACCGCGAAACTGGATACCTTCATGGGTTGATGTAATGCTGTTATTTCCCACGACGATACTGTTGCTGCGCAGCAGTGATGGATCACCATCCGTCATAATCACAACGCCACGAAAGCCGATGTCACTCAGCAGATTACCCTCTGCGACGGCTCCGCCACCGATCAACAGATCCAGCTGACCGTTCTCATTGTCGACCTTAATCGCATCCTGACTAACATTAGCAATCTGTACCCCCTGAACCGTGAGCGACATATCAACAGCGGCAGTGCTGTCGGCATTTAACAGCACAATGCCATCACCCAGATTGCCGGGAACGCCGCTGATCATTCCACCCTGCATATTCAATGTCGCGCTGACACCTGGGTAGAGAAAGATCGCATCATCTGAAATGGTCGAATCGACCAGGTCGACCTGATCGATTATCACGTTGTTCAGCGTAAGCCCAAGCGTCGCCCCATTACCTTCAATCGCGCTCTCACCGCTATTAATGATACTGACATCTTCGAGCACAACACCCAGTGAGTTGTGAATCGCAACACCATCGCCACCGCTACCGTCGATGGTCAAACCAGCAACATAGCTGTTGGCAGCATTACTGATATCCAAAACATCACCCGCAGCATGAGTGATTACCGGGACAGTGCCCGCAGGTGCCAGGTTAATGCCATCCACCACCAGCGGCACCCCCGATCCGGTCACCCGGATACCGGGCTGGGTGAGCGTTAAACCCTGGTCCCTGCCGATAACGGATGTATCCCCGGTAACATAGAGCGTGTCACCGGTAGCGGCAGCATTCTGAGCATCGATTAACGTTGAGAATGGTGAGACTGCGGTGCCGAGCGAGCCACCCGCCGTGTTGTCGACGTACCACACGCGTTCATTCAGGGTGATGGTGACCGTCGCAGTTAGTGTATTGCTGCCGTCGGTTGCTTCATAGGTGAAGCTGTCGCTGCCAAGCTGACCGGGCGCCGGCAGATAATAGAAGGTACCGTCAGGGTTGATCGTTACCGCACCTGTTCCCTGCGTAACGCCACTCACCGTCATGGCATTAGTCGTCGTAGTGTCATTATCGAGCACACTCCCCGCCACCATCACCGCAATGGTACCCGCGGGGGTAACGCCCACCTCTAACGGCGTATTACCTATGGCTGAGTAGCTGTCATCGTTGAGCTGTAGTGTTTGTGGCTGTGGTTGTGGTTGTGGTTGTGGTTGTGGTTGTGGTTGTGGTTGTGGTTGTGGTTGTGGTTGTGTTCCATTGTCATCATCATGCTTACAACCAACAAGCGCGGCTAAAAGACTCAATATAAGAAGCGTTTTAAGCACGGAAGTAGCAGACGGAATACAACTGAATGACTGGCAGTTATTAAACTCCTGCGCTATTGATCTATAAAACATCATTACCAAATCCCCAATCGTGCCTGTCTAGCTTTTTTATTGGCTAGCTTTTTTATTGGTTAGAATACCATGAAGCCACTCATCTTTACACAAAAATGGGTTTCACTATAAAGAGCTGCTTATAGAATTAGTTAACAACATTAACGCGCCCAGAACAGGGGATTTTAACAAGAATAGCGATGTTTATAGATAGCGAATTTACTCAACCAACAGTGACTCGTGAGACACAGGCAACCTGCTCAGATCCTGTTGACCGATACTGAATCGCACCAGAGCCCTGAGCCGCCGACAGCGAAAGCATATTCGAAATACACATGCTGACCCGAAATTCAGATTAATCAGAGACCCCTCTGTTTTTCACACTGATCAACGATTCCGCCAGCTCCATCGGCAGTGGAAAAACAATCGTATTAGAGCGCTCGCCTGCAATCTCAGTTAGCGTCTGCAAGTAACGGAGCTGCAGCGCTTGCGGCTGTTTTGAGAGCGTGTTTGCTGCCTCTAACAATTTTTCTGACGCCTGCATCTCCCCTTCTGCATGAATCACTTTTGCACGGCGGGTACGTTCTGCCTCTGCCTGTTGTGCGATT
>CALZHD010000122.1:5975-11332 GCA_945787155.1 uncultured Gammaproteobacteria bacterium
TTTGCTGCCTCTAACAATTTTTCTGACGCCTGCATCTCCCCTTCTGCATGAATCACTTTTGCACGGCGGGTACGTTCTGCCTCTGCCTGTTGTGCGATTGCACGAATCATACTTTCATCCAGGTCGACATGCTTTATTTCGACATTGTTGACCTTGATTCCCCAGGCGTCAGTTTGTTGATCGAGGATGGCCTGAATATCAAGATTAAGCCGCTCTCGTTCGGCTAGCATCTCATCCAGTTCGTGCTGCCCTAATACCGAACGTAACGTGGTTTGAGCCAGCTGGCTTGTTGCCTCGTAATATTTTTCTACCTGAATAATGGCGCGCTCAGGATCGATAACGCGAAAATAGACCACGGCATTCACTTTAACGGAGACATTGTCGCGCGAGATCACATCCTGACTCGGCACATCCATGACGATTGTTCGCAGGTCTACTCGCACCATCTCCTGGATGATGGGAATGATGAGAATGAAACCTGGTCCTTTCACCTTCCAGAAGCGCCCAAGCAGGAACACCACACCCCGCTCATATTCGCGCAAAATCTTTATTGCACTGACAAGAAAGAGAACAACTAAAACCGTAACCACCATAAACACTGTTTCTGTCGTGAATGTAAAATCTATCATCACATTTCCTCCGTTTGTGCGGGCACAACAGGTGGCTCGATGGGAGTCACTTTCAACGTAATGCCACTAACATCGACAATCTTTACCTGCTGGTCTTTATGTAGTGCGGTTTCACTAAGGGCGCACCAGTTTTCGCCATGAATAAATACAAGCCCTTTATGATCAAAATCATCTAATACAGTCGCCTCCTTTCCTAAAAGCTCTTCTGCACCACTCACGATGGGTCGCTGTCGTGCCTTTAATGCCATGCCAATGACAAAAATGGTGATCAACGCACTGATCACTGCGAAGCTGATGATGAGCGCCAGATTAATGCCGTAACCTGGTATATCGGTATCCATTAAAATTATCGAACCAAACACGAATGCAATAATGCCGCCTATGCCGAGCATGCCAAAACTTGGCTCAAACGCTTCACCGACCATCAGCGCTATCCCTAGCAGTATCAATCCCATGCCTGCGTAATTGATGGGCAACATCTGAAATGCATATAGTGCGAGTATCAACGCAATGGCACCAACAGTTCCTGGCACGATTGACCCCGGATTGTAAAATTCCAGGATCAGTCCATAAACACCGATCAACATAAGAATATAGGCGATATTGGGATTAGTGATCACCGCCAGAAGGTCGCTGCGCCAGTCCGTTTCAATGACCTCTTTAACTGCGCCAGCAGTGTGCAGTGTTCGCTTGACCCCTTGCACAACCACATCATGCCCGTCGAGCTGTTTCAAAAGGTCATCGACATCAATTGCAATCAGGTCGATGACATTTTCTTTTAAAGCTTCACGTGCTGACAGACTGGCAGCCTCTCGCACCGCCTTCTCTGCCCATTGTTGATTTCGCCCATGTAGCTGCGCCAATCCGCGGATATAGGCAGCGGCATCGTTAATTATCTTTTTCCTGGTGGGATCGTTACCCGCCTCAACAGGCTTATCTTTCTGTTTATCCTTAGCGATATCGGTGGGTAATGGCACCCCACCCAACTGCACCGGTGTCGCTGCCCCGAGGTTAGTGCCGGGCGCCATTGCCGCGACATGGCTAGCATAGAGTATATAGGTCCCGGCACTGGCCGCTCGCGCGCCGCTAGGTGAGACGTAGGTCGCGACAGGCACTGTAGCGGTAGTGATGTTTTTGATGATCGACCGCATCGCCAGGTCCAGTCCACCGGGTGTATCCATGCGCATCACCACCAGCTCGGCATCTAGACTCTGGGCTGTTTGCAGGGCGCGCTCGATATAGTCATGCGTTGCAGGACCAATCGCCCCATCAATGTTGAGCAAAATGACCTTTGGAGTGCTCTGCTCTGCGGTATCTGAATTGGCGACAAAACTTAGCGTAAGCAATACTATAACAACGAAGAACATTCTTTTCAGTTTGAACATGGCTGACAGTCCTTATAACAGGCAATCTCAGTGCTACTAACCCTTGCTCCGCAGCCTGGAAAGCGATCATATGTAGGCGCTTTTCAGCGCGACGCTGCTCGCTGCCTCTCTAATAATACACTCATCTAACTATTATTCACCCAACAGTAATTATTTCGATATTTAAATAAACATAAAACAATATAAATCAATATTATAAATAAGATATCAAACAATATAATTGAAGTTTATAACATCCCTTTTTCACCCTGACAGACCTCTCACAATCCCCTCACAGCGTCGGGCAACAAGACCTGAACTGTGACAATTCATTTAGAGGGGGAACAATATGCAGTCCATGCAGCGCCACCTGTCGGCTATCCGCCGTACGGGTTTCAAGTTTTGTTGGTCAGGTTTTATCCTTTTCAGTAGTCACCTTTATGCAGACATTGCCCCATTGGAACAGAGCAGATCACTCTCTCCGCTGGAGGAGTATGTCTATTCAGCCAACCAGGCCGCTCATAACCTGTCGGCTTACCGCATTGACCAAAGAACCGGCGGTCTGGTCCAGCTGCCAGGCTCGCCCTACAAGACGGGTGCATTTCCAGTCTCAGTGAAAGTGACACCGGATCGGCGTTTTGTTTATGTCACCAATCAGGGCTCAAACAGCATTACTGGCTTTCAGGTGGACAGCATCACTGGCCAGCTCACATCGATCGAAGGTTCTCCCTTTTCCGCTGGCAATTACCCCGATGCCGTGGTGATCAGCCCCAAAGGTCGCTTCGCCTACATCACCAATGAAGATGACAATATGGTGCGGATCTTTCAGATTGATCAGCAGAGTGGCGCGTTACATCTCACTGATCTAACTGCGCGAACAGGAAAACACCCGATCTCAATCATAATCTCTCCCAACGGCCGCTTTGCCTATGTGTCGAATTTTTACGACAACACCGTCAGCAGTTATCGGGTAGATCAACAGAGTGGCGCACTGATGCCCAGTGGTGCGGCGGCAGCAACAGATGGCAACCCAATCTATGCTGCAGTGACACCCAACAATGACTTCCTCTATGTTTCGAACTACGGCGGTGTCACCGTTTCGGCCTTTCGTATAGACTCCGAGAGCGGCGCACTCACTGAGATCGCTGGTTCGCCCTTCGAGAGCGGCATGCGCCCCTACTCGGTGACGGTGGATAGCAGCGGGCGTTTTGTCTACGTCGCCAACTGGGGCAGCCACGACGTCTCGGCATTTACGCGAGATGCCAATACAGGTGCGCTTACTAAAGTACCAGGTTCACCTTATCTCAGCGACTGGTTCCCCTACGCCGTGATCACTAGTCAGCATTCAGAGTATGTCTATGTCGCCAACAACGGCAGTAACAATATCTCGGCTTATAAGGTCAACAAAAAATCAGGCGCGCTGACACCACAAAAAACCAGGGCATTCGACTCTGGTTCTGGACCGTATTCCCTGGCGATAGGGAAATTCGAGTATTGATTGATCACCCGAGGCTGCACTTCATAGTACTGCCTCGGGTCACTTTATGTATGTACAAAATAGAGGCATTACCCTCTTCCCAGCTCCTTCAAACGAGATGCCATAGGCGGTACTTCTTCCGGGTCTATATACACATCCAGCAATACCGGTCCGTTGCTTTCATGTAACGATGCCACATCTAGCTCATCAAGCTCCTGTGCATTGCGTACAGTCATACCTCTAGCACCCATAGCACGTGCTATCATCGCAAAATCAACACTGGGTAGTTCAAAACCTATTTGCTCTGCACCACCAATACGCTGTCCATGCCTTACCATGCCATAGGCACTATCATTCAAAATAACAAAGATGACTGACAGTTGTTGCTGCACCGCTACGGTAAGCTCCTGACCACTCATAAGATAGCTACCATCACCACTAATGCACACCACAGGCGCATCAGACTGTGCGCTGGCAGCGCCAACTGCAGCGCCGATCGCCCAGCCCATTGACCCAAAACCCATCGCGATATGGTAATTCGAGACTGAATTAAGATGAAGATAATGCGTTGCCCACGCCCATGAGTTTCCCGCATCGACATGAAAACGCGTCGCAAGCGGAAACATAGCTGGCAACTTGCCCATCAAATACTGAGGTTTTACCAGTGCACTTCTCTCAGGCTGATCAACATGCGTCAATGAAGCTATATTCTTGTCACTGGCACCCTGTTTGACACTTTTATATCGAGCTACGTTGAATCGACTATCTGACTGCTCCATACCAACATAGCTATCGATTACCTGACGTTTAATCAAATAAGCCTCAAGATCATGAAATATTTTTTTCAGGCTGCCATACAGCTGTATGCCTGCCGATTCACACACCATCCCATCTGTAACTGAATGGTTGATGTAGAGCATCTTTTCAACAACAGTCATATTGTCACACAATCCTGCTGTTTCGAATGGATTCAAATTGCTTCCAATTGCAACAACATAATCAAGATGCTCATCTGTTAAAATATCTTCAGCTTGCTGATGGCCAGCAAAGCCTAATACTCCCTTATATAGCGGGTGATTTGCTTGAATACACCCTTTAGCTGTCGGCGTGGTCACGATATCAGCAGCGAGTAATTCGGCACATGCAACAATCGATTTTGAGTACGGCAAGCTATTCTCGCCTAGCAAAAATAGTAACTTCTTACCCCCGACAACTAGCTTACATAGTGCTTCATAACTTTCCTGGTCATACCCTTCATTCCCACGCTTCTTAAAACCTGCCGAACCATCAGGAATATCAGCATCAACCATCTGCGTCCAAATATCGATAGGAATACTCAGATGCACTGGCCCTGCGGGATATATGAATGCCGTCTTTACAGCTTTCATCAGCTTATATTTAAGTTGATCAATATGCGTCACCATTGAATTATAACGTGTACAGCGAGAAAGCATCGTGACAATCGATATAGCGTCATCAGAAGAGTCCTGAAGATCTTGTCTACCAAAGTTTGACATTGACGTCTGTGGTGTCAATATCAGCATAGGCGTTTTATCCATGTAAGCTGATGCAATGCCTGTAATCATATTCGTAGAACCTGGGCCTGTTGTTGCACAGCACACTGCAAGGTGCCCCGTTTCTCTAGCATAACCATCGGCCATAAATACCGCCCCCGCCTCATGACGCGATGTTATAAGCTGAATTGAGGGCTTTACCTTAGGATTACAACCAGGACTCAGGGAAACATCATTGCGACGATTAAAACGTGCAACAGCATCAAACAACGGCTCAATTGCACCGCCAGGTACACCAAATATTTTATCTACATTAATGTGAGAGAGAAATTCCAGTACAAAGTCTGCAGCAGTGCTCTGTTCCGACCCAGAA
>CALZHD010000123.1 GCA_945787155.1 uncultured Gammaproteobacteria bacterium
TCTTTTTACATTCCATCATCCCAGAGCCGGTGCGCTCACGGAGCTCTTTAACCTGCGCAGCTGTAATTCCCATCGCTTAAAACCTCGTATTCTCTAAATATGTTACTAAATTCATTCTGACTTGAGCGCAGCACCGGGACACAACGCCCCGGTGCTACCAACAGGCAATCGCTTACGCTGTCGCTTCGGCAGGTGCGTCGTCATCACCAGCTGTTTCTTCTATCGTCTTTTTGGCAGCTTCGGCAGGTACGTCGTCACCAGCTGCTTCTACCGTCTTTTTGGCAGTTTTTGTCGTCACTGTTGCAGTCTTTGCAGCACGTTTAGGCGCTTTTTCAGCAGGGGCACCGCTGTCATCCACCTCAACCAGCTCATCATCACCCACACCAACCTGGCCACTTGACGCACGCCCTTCCAGAGCCGCATCGGCAGCCGCCTGCAGGTAAAGACCAATCGAACGAATCGCGTCATCATTCCCAGGAATGATGTAATCAAGCCCCCCTGGATTGTTATTGGTATCAACAACACCAACGACAGGAATCCCCAGCTTCTTCGCTTCGCTCACGGCAATCTTTTCGTAACCCACATCGATGACGAAGATTGCATCAGGCAGACCACCCATGTCCTTAATGCCACCCAGATCACGCTCCAGCTTCTCCATCTCACGACTCAGGCCCAGCGCTTCTTTTTTATTGATGCGCTCATGCTTGCCTTCAGCAAACATCGTTTCCAGCTCTTTCAGACGCTTGATTGATTGTTTAACCGTCTTGAAATTGGTGAGCATGCCACCCATCCAGCGCTGGTTCACATAAGGCATGCCACAACGAAGTGCCTGCTCTTTAACAACCTCGCGTGCTGCACGCTTGGTACCGACAAAAAGGATCTTGCCGCGATTAGAGGCAAGTTTACCCACAAAGTTCATCGCATCATTAAACAGTGGCAGGGTCTTTTCGAGGTTGATGATATGGATTTTGCTACGATCTCCAAAGATGAACGGCGCCATCTTAGGGTTCCAGTAACGGGTCTGGTGGCCAAAATGGACACCGGCTTCCAGCATATTACGCATGGAAATATTTGGCATTCTAATCTTCTCCTGTTATTGGGTTAGGCCTCCATATACCCCATGCATTAACCTGACAAGCAGGCACCCAAACACATGTGACGGTATATGTGAGTATTTTAATATAATTACAGGCCATTCCTAAGCCGCTGCGCGCCAACACCAACCTAAAATCGATACCTAAATCGATCATGGACCGGCACACATCAACCTCGAAGTTTAAAACCTGCGCGCGCTTTATACCACAAAAGATAAAATACCACAATAAACAAGGACATCCGCGCTCGCTCGCGACTCCATGTTGTCCTCCACATGGGATTCAGGATAGTATTCTAAGCAACTCAATCTTAAGCAAAAAACGCCCACGACCCCAAGTGCTCATGAGGCAGTCCATTATTTTGGAAGTTTTCATTATTTTAACATGCAGGTAGCTATGACCGTCCAGATCAAAACCGCGGAAGAAATCGAAAAAATGCGCATCGCAGGGCGGCTCGCTGCCGAGGTGCTCGAAATGATCGGGCCTTACGTCCAGCCAGGCGTTACCACTGACGCACTTAATGTGCGCTGCCATGAATATATCGTTAACGAGCAACAGGCGACTCCGGCACCGCTCAACTATCACGGCTTCCCCAAATCGATCTGCACCTCGGTCAACCATGTCGTGTGCCACGGCATCCCCAATAATAAGCCGTTAAAAGACGGCGATATCGTCAACATCGATATCACCGTCATCAAAGATGAATACCACGGCGATACCAGCAAGATGTTTTGTGTCGGCGAGGTATCGGAGAAGGCAAAACGGATCATCCGCATCAGTCACGAATGCCTGCTCAAGGGGATTGAGCTGGTCAAACCGGGTACACACCTGGGGGATATCGGCTTCGCCATCCAGCATCACGCAGAAACAAACAAATGCACGATCGTGCGCGAATATTGCGGCCACGGCATCGGGCGAGGCTTTCACGAGCAACCGCAGGTGCTGCACTACGGCAAGCGAGGCTCCGGCATGCCACTTGAAGCGGGCATGACCTTCACCATCGAACCGATGGTGAATATCGGTAAGCGCCACGTCAAGCTACTGGATGATGAGTGGACGGTGATCACCAAGGATCGCAGTCTCACCGCACAGTGGGAGCATACCCTCCTCGTCACCAATGATGGCGTCGAGGTGCTAACAAAGCGCTCAGACGAACATTTCTAAGCGCCAACAGAATCAAATCGAGCCACCAGACTAATTTAAGAGCGAACTCATCCTGTGCTATCAACCCACCTGGACAACATCGACTGTGCCTTCTCCAGCAACGCCGATCTACAGCGCGACTGTCGCGCTGCGACCCGCGAGGTTATAGAGACGTTACGCGAGCATCTCAATAGTGACATACCCATCACCGCGCTGATCCACGAACGTGCCAACTTCACCGATCGCCTGCTGCAATGTGCATGGCAGCACTTTATGCCTGCCGCAAGCGACGACATTGCACTGATTGCGGTCGGCGGCTATGGCCGTTGCGAACTGCACCCCTACTCAGATGTCGATGTATTGATCCTGCTGGCACAGGAGAATCATGCCGATTACCAACAGCCGCTGAGCACGCTCATCACCTTTTTATGGGACATTGGTCTGGAAATCGGCCACAGCACCCGCACCATTGATGAGTGCGTTAACGAAGCGACTCGTGACATCACGGTGATCACCAACCTGATCGAATCACGCCATCTGGCAGGCCCCACAACATTACTGGAAACACTGCAACAACGGATCAAACCTGACCAGATCTGGTCCAGCGCCGCATTTTTCAAGGCAAAAGAAAACGAGCAACTCGAACGCCATCTCAAATATCACGATGCTGCCTACAACCTGGAGCCTAACGTCAAGGAAGGACCCGGCGGTCTCAGAGACCTACAGATGATCTCGTGGGTCACGCGCCGCCACTTCAACGCTGAATCACTTGAGGCGCTGGTCACCCAACAGTTTTTAACCCGCGAAGAATATGACTCACTGATCGAGGCACGTGACTTTCTGTGGCAGGTACGTTTCGTACTCCATCTGCACGCCAGTCGTAGCGAAGAACGCCTGCTATTCGATTATCAACAGCATATCGCCAGGGCATTAGGCCACCAGGACAAAAGCAATAGCCTGGCTGTTGAAGCATTTATGAAAGACTACTACATCCATATTATGGATGTTCACCGACTTAATGAGATGCTGTTACAACACTTCCGTGAAGAGATCCTCAGCGACCATGATGACATTACCCCGCTAGCAATCAACGAACGCTTTCAGGTCATCGCTGACTATCTTGAAGTGACCGATGACGATGTCTTTAAAAAACATCCGCCCGCACTGCTCGAACTCTTTTTAATTCTTGCACAAAAGCCTGAAATAAAAGGGGTACGTGCAGCCACCATTCGCCTGGTGCGCAGCCATCTGTATCTCATCGATGACGACTTTCGCAACAACCCCGAGTGCCGCGAATACTTTATCTCCCTGTTACGCCAGTCGCATGGCATCACCCACCAGTTACGCCGCATGAACCGCTACGGTCTGCTGGCCGCCTACATCCCGGCTTACGGCAAGATCGTGGGTCAGATGCAGTATGATCTGTTCCATGTCTACACCGTTGACGAACACACGCTCAATGTCGTGCGAAATGTAAGACGTTTTACAGTCCCTGAATTTCGCGATGAATTTCCCAACTGTAGCGATATTATCCTTCAGCTTAAAAAACCGGAACTGCTCTATCTTGGCGCGATGTTTCACGATATCGCTAAAGGACGTGGCGGCGACCACTCCCAACTAGGGAGAGAAGATGCCCTCGCCTTCTGTCATCACCATAACCTGAGCGAGCAAGACTCTAATCTGGTCGCATGGTTAGTACAGCATCATCTGGTAATGTCGGTGACTGCGCAACGCAAGGATATCAGCGACCCCGATGTGATCACAGAATTTGCGTCAATAGTCAAAGAACAGACACGCCTCGACTATCTCTACCTGCTCACGGTGGCAGACATTCGAGGCACCGATCCCAAACTGTGGAACAACTGGAAGGATTCGCTACTATTTAAGCTCTACAATACCACTAAGCGTACCCTACGACGCGGCCTTGAACACAAGATCGATAAAAGCGAACTCGTTACAGAACGGCAAAAAGAGGCTCGCGCGCTTCTTCAACAGAAAGATAGTGCGCAGATCGAGACGTTATGGCAACAGCTCGACGATGACTATTTTATGCGCCACACCACCGATGAAGTCGCATGGCATAGCGATGAGATCATCAAAAACAGTCACCATGCGCTACCGCTCATCGCAATGCGCTCAGACAGCGAACAGGGTGGCACCAAGATATTTATCTATACTCAAGATAAAGAGAACCTCTTTGCAAGTACTGTGACGGTACTTGACCAACTCAATCTCAACATCATCGATGCTCGCATTATCACCACTCAAAATGGCTTCACTCTGAATACCTATATCGTACTGGAGCATGATGGAAACACCATCAATGACGCCGCCCGTATCGATAACCTCACCGAAACCCTTAAGCGCACCATTGTGAAAAACGATACGCCGCTGCCCCCTGTCACGCGCCATCTACCACGACGACTAAAACATTTTCACACGCCCACTCAACTCAACTTTTCCAGCGAGCCAAGTACCTCATTTACAGTCATGGAGCTCATCACCAGTGATCGCCCCGGCCTGCTGTCACGTATTGGGAAAGTGTTAATGGAATGCCACATCAAGGTACATAGTGCCAAGATTGGCACCTTCGGTGAACGTGCCGAGGATATTTTTTATCTCAGCGATAAAGACAATCACCCTATCAGCGATGAACATCAACTCGAACAGCTACGCAAGGCATTGATTGAAGCGCTAAAGAAATAGCGCCTCAAAAAACACTACTGACCATTACCTTTAAATATGCGATAGCAAATGTCATCAACTCCGTCTCATCACCAGCCCCCGGGCCAACCGGCCAATAAGTACTCAGCGACAGCACTCATCCGCAACGGCAAGTTACCGCTCATAATCTGCGCCATCGCACTGTTAATACAACTTGGCGGCAGTGAAGCCAGCGTATGGTTACGCTATGATCGCGACGGTATTCTTTCAGGCGAACTGTGGCGCATCATCACTGGACACCTCGTCCATCTCGGCTGGTCACACCTTCTGATGAACGTTATCGGACTGCTGCTCATCTGGCTGCTCTTCGGCCATATCATCAAACAGAATAGCTGGCTGATCATCTGCCTGGTGAGCACACTGGCCATCAGCAGCGGCATGCTGCTCTTCAACCCAGCGCTTCAATGGTATGTCGGTTTTTCGGGAGTTTTGCACGGCATGTTTGTCGCCGGCGCGCTTGTCAGCATCAAGGCGGGTTATCGAGCTGAGCTAGTGTTGTTAGTATTGCTAAGCGCAAAGCTGGCCTGGGAACAGATGATCGGCCCGTTGCCTGGCAGTGCCGAGTTTGCAGGGGGCAACGTCATTGTTGATGCTCATCTTTATGGAGCGATAAGTGGATTGGTTATCACGACGGTTTTAATCGCCTTGTCATCTCGATCTAGCAATAACTGAGCGCAGTAGTTTCTCACTCGCCAGGCATCAATGGAGAGCGCTCTTTGTTCTTTCAAGATGTGATTATTTCACCCCTGAAATTGGCCATTTAAGGGCAATATATGCCTTTATTCCAGTGCTTTGTTTAGTCTGTACAACTAGTTACTGAGGTTCGACCCGCTAGTTAGACGCTAGTTAGATCATCAATAAACTAAACACCAAAACCCCATAAAATGAAAAATTTAGAACCGCTTTATTGTCATTTATTTGATCTACGAATAAGAATAAAATACTTAAGCTTATAATAAAAAATATACTTACCAACCTAACAACATCACCAATAGACGAAGGATGCAACATACTAGCCCCACCCCACCACATTGCTGGAATAAAAAACAAAAGCCAGCAGGCAATTAAAACTTTAGCTATTGCAGACCCTACGAATCCTAAGCCTGCTTTCTTATAATATTGCTTAAGGTTATTAGTCCATGGATCATTCATAATTTTTATCGAACATAACACCGCAAATAAGCCGACCACCGGAGCATCGCGGAGGTGGGTCGGGCGAACGATAAGTGAGCGTACTTAATTTGCATTGTTATATTACTTTTTGCATATGTGTTTTTGGTTCATATCTTTAGCTCCTCGAATGATCATTAGAGAGTCACACGCCCTCGCGCGCACCAACCATGATTCACTATTTAGGGCCTTCCAAACAAGCTCTTCTGCTTGCTTACCATACTTGGCGACGGCTTCATAATAAGCAATCCCTTCTTCACCATGTGGCTGCGAAAAATTCGCAATTAGTGCTGGTATTGATTTACTTGGCAGCAATTGAAGTTTTCCTACCAGGTCAGCGACCATAACTCTTACGCTTTGATTTTTATGGCTTAACAGACCAACCAGTTTTACGTGACATGCTGTTTTTTCAGATAATGCAAGCTCATTAATAACTATGGAGCTATGATGATCCCAAGTATTTATTTTTTCCACACCTCTAACTTCACAGGCGTAAATTGACTGTGAATATATAGATAATATTAATATTGTCAGAATTCTCTTTTTCATGTGATATAACATATAAGCATTTATCCGCCGTGCGCAGCATGGCGCATAAATGTCTGTTGGACTAAGGCGCTTACCGCACTCAATCTCAGACACTATAATAAT
>CALZHD010000124.1 GCA_945787155.1 uncultured Gammaproteobacteria bacterium
ATGGGCAATAATATCGGTTTGCGTGATCACACCGGCAAGATCACCCTCATCATCAACAATCACCAGATGACGGATTTTGTTGACAGTTAAAATATAGGTAGATTCGAATACATTGATATTGACGTTGGCGGTAATGACAGGTGAGCTCATCAGCTCACGAATGATAAAATCATGAAAATTGGGAGACCTGCTGATGGTGCGGACCATATCAGCCTCAGTATAAATGCCTACAGGTTTCTTCCCTTCTGTGACAATCAAACAGCTGATACGATGCTTACGCATTGTTTCTATACATTGGAGCATGGATGCACTTGCGCAGACTGTTAGAGGGTCAGGCGTAAAAATTCTTGCAATACTTTGGTCCATAACTACCTCACCAAAACCACGCGCTATTTATATAACCTGTCCTTGTCACCTCCTTATCCTTGTTAAGTTCAACCAATATAACTGGCTTTAAGGGCTTACACAAGAAACCCTCAATAGTATGCATTAGACTAAAATTAAGGCCACTCCACACCCTCACTAACGATTGACAGCTTGCCAGCCCGGTCAATCAAGGGATCAGTACACTTGAAAAACCCACGTAAAACACCACCTTCCGGCCTGCAACCACTGTTAACAACACACGGCCTCTACACTAATCTTTTGAGTCTCCGAAGTAAAAACTATTTCCGCCTGCCAATCGATACTGCGAAAACCAAAAATTAGAGATAACGACGCTCTAACCCAATTACCCCAATGCTAGTCCACCCCAAAATGCCGATCTCTCGCCCGCATCCTGTGTTCCTTATACTCACACCACAACTCAGGCTCTTGCTCCCACGGCGCAGGCACCTCTGCTCCTCTCATATAAAAACGTATTTTATTCAGGTCCAGCCGGCTCTCTCGCGTCTGTCCATGCTTGCCCGCCCATTCTGCCCTGACAACCTCTCTGAATATTTTTCTTAATTCAGCCCCGGTGATGCTGTCGAATTTTTTTGTGACCACCGCAGCGACATCCAGCTTATCAAGCTCGAAATGGATAAACCCATCGGTATCTTTGGTGATGTATTCCACCGCCTTTTTACAGGCTTCCTTGAAATTCACATTGCTATCTTTCGAACTTAAATCAGGGCCACGTGATTTTAACCCCGCCCCATAGGTAGCGGTCTCTTCATCCAGCCCTTCATGAATATTGATACCCCCTCTGCCAACACCCAATGCATTATTCATGCTATCAACCGTTGGATGGGGCGTCCCTATCCCTTTTCTGCCTCTCGGCTCTGTATGGCCTTTTCTTGCCTTCTCCATGCCGTAGAGTTTGTCGCCTTCACTGAATGATTCCTGAAGTTCATCACCGACTGGGGTACCGTCTTTCAGTAAAGGGAGTACGTCTGCTTGCCTTTCTGCGCGCACGGGATTCTCCCACGCTGCAAGCGCAGGCTCTAGAATCGCGGGAAGGAAATAGGAAGGATAGGGGGCTTTCTTTGACTCGGCGCGCAGTTCATTGGCGGTGTCACTATCTTCGGCAATCGGGTCTTTAGCACCTCTGCCAATATAGATTTTACGTTGAACTAATGCGTTGTGATGACTCGCGGGCACTCTTTTTGCGGAAGGTACAACATGTGAAAGCTGGTTACTCCGCAAGCGCTCAATCAACTGTCGTTGCACTACAAAAGCAGGGCGGTTGTCTGACAAACCAGCATGCAAAACCTTTGCGTTCTGCAGTTCCGCATCTATGGGATTTCGTCCCTGAGATCTTCCATGTTTTGCTGAGCCCATCTTCATGCTCGCAACTCACCGCCTCCCTGGTTATTAAAGGGGCTTTGTCTGGCCCCTTAATTTTTTTAGTCAGGCCAGACGCGATTGGATGACAATGCCGCCAGCGGGCGTTCAGCTTTTGCTTTGGATGGCGCAGGCGCAGCGGCTGGAGCCTTTGCTGATGCCTCGACTTTATCCTCTGTTTTCTTTTCTTTCGCCTGACGAACACTGTTTGCCAGTTTTGAACCAAATTCGTTTGTCATGATGTCAATAATTCCTCTATCAGCGCTTCAAGTTCCTCGGTAGCGGGTTCACCGCGTTTGCCCATGCAGTATACACTCGATCCCTCTAAAGCCGAATTTCGATAGACTGCTCGTCTTCGTAAACAGCTCTCCAGCGCGGGGATATCAAACTCATCCAGCGCCTGACACATCCCTTTCGACATCGCGCTGCGCGGCTCTAATTGATTAATCAGAATACGCGGCGCTAATTTGGCATTATAGATCTGCACCTGTTCAATCGCCTCTGCAAGACGTACGCTCGCCCATAAATCAATCGGAGATGGCAGGATTGGGATCAACACTTTGTCAGAAACGGTCATCGCCGACTGCGCCACGCCAGTTTCAAGTGTCGGCGGGCAATCAACCACAATATATTGATAATCCTCACGCATACGTGTGATTTCTCGCGCCAGATTACTTGCGATCGAAATCACTGAGACGGGGAATGGACGCTCATCTGGCGAAAGCCCCGCCCACTGCCCAGCTGACCCTTGTGGATCTGCGTCAACAATAAGCGTACGTCCACGCCGCGACAGCCCAGCTGCAAAATTCATGCTTAACGTGGTTTTGCCAGTGCCACCTTTCTGATTCGCCACCGAAAAAACCTGCGATAACATTACGTGAATCCTTATTAAAATATTAGAAAATGTGCCGTCAGCCGTGATATTTCACCTGACGAATGACATAAGTGCGATTAATAATTCCTGTCAGAGCGCACAATAACGAAATTTGGCTCACATTTGCAAGTGTTGAAGATGATGATTGCCTCAGGGCATATGCAATGACTAAAATGCCATGAGGCTCACTGTCGAATTCAAATTATTCAGCGGCAATCACCCTGAATTTACCCGCATCAACCGACACCACTATCACGGTAGTACCGGCACTGATCGCTTTAGCCTCTGAACCGGAATCTATCTCCACCGCCCACTCGATGCCGGAGTAACGTGTGGTCCCCGGTGCGGTGGTGGTGATATCCCCATCCAGCCTGAACTTCAAGCCAATAATGTCACTGGTATTATCTTTTTCGGGTGGCTTACTGTTGCGCTGGATGCTTTTCAAAGGTTTCCACAACGCCGCTGAAATGAGCACTGAACTCACTGCAAAGGTCGCGATACTAGCGAGCCATGTGGCAGGTACCACACCAAACCAGATTGCACCGCCCGTGATCAACGCACCGAAGCCGAGGAACAACACAAACCCGGTAGAAAAACCGAGCGCCAGTGCTTCGATAATCAGTAACAGGAAACCAACTGCAAACCAGAAACTGTGAATATTATTATTAAAAAACTCGACCATGATTAATCCGCTCTTTTCTCAGTCGAAAATGCATCACTTTGATTCATCGCGCTGACAATCGCCACCGCCTCTGCAACACTAGAGCCCGCCTCACTCGATTTTCCATCCATCAATACCACGGTAGACTCTTTAGCGATCGCCTGTTTTGCCTCGATTGCCAGTGTCGCCAGATCGAGCTGAACCGCCTTCTGTCCCGGTGAACTATCTGCCGCCTCACCGATGACTTGAATCGCATTCGCCTTTGCTTCAGCGACCAGTTCTATCGCCTTCGCCTGACCCTGCGCGTTCAGAATTTGCTCCATTCTATCGGCCTCTGCCGTCAGTACCTTGGCCTGTTTTTCACCCTCTGCCACATTGATGGCGGCCTGACGTTCACCTTCGGACTCCAGGATGGTGGCACGCTTATCACGTTCCGCCTTCATCTGCCGTTCCATCGCTTCCAGTACACTACGTGGCGGTTCAATATCCTTGATTTCATAACGCAACACCTGCACACCCCACGGGACAGCCGCCTCATTGATGGCGTTGACGATCGCAATGTTGAGCAGGTCTCGCTCTTCAAAGGTTTTATCAAGCGCCATCTTACCGATCTCGGAACGCATCGTGGTCTGCGCCAATTGTGTGACGGCAAATGCATAAAACTCCACCCCATAACTCGCCTTATAGGGATCGAGTACTTTGAGATATAAGACACCATCAACCGTCAGCCCGATATTATCTTTGGTGATCGCCGCCTGACTCGGCACATCAATCGCCTGTTCTTTAAGCGTACGAATGTATGCAATCTTATCGATGAATGGAATGATGAAATTCAGCCCAGCAATCAAGGTTCGATTGTATTTACCAAAACGCTCAATCACGAAGGCGCTATTCTGCGGCACAGGCTTAATCGATGTCTTGAGTAAAACGATAATGACAACGGCCAGACCGGTCCAGAAACTAAACAGCAGGCCAAGCCCATCTTCTGAAAATTGCTCCATCTGTATCTCCTTTGAATATCTTCGTGATTGAATGGCATTGTGGCCAACTAACTCGCTGGGTTCAATGTAAATATTTACACCCCAACACAAGGTAGTGTCTGGTTCTGGCCCTGGTTCGGCTTAAACCTCTTTTATCGGTTTAAACCACGCCAGTTGATCATGCAAAGAGACCACCTCACCGACAATCAGCAACGTCGGCGCATGCACCTCCTGTGCGGCAACCACATCAGGCAACGTCGTGAGCGTGCCAGTAATCACCTGCTGATGAACGGTGGTGCCCTGCTGTATCAACACCGCTGGCAGTGACGACGACGCGCCGTGTTTGATCAACTGCTCGCAGATCACAGGTAGCCCCTGCAACCCCATGTAGATAACGATGGTCTGTTGCGGTTGCGCAAGTATGTTCCAGTCGAGATCAATGGTGCCATCTTTCAACTGGCCGGTAACAAAGCGCACCGACTGCGCGTAATCACGATGCGTCAGCGGGATGCCAGCATAACTGGCACAACCACTGGCTGCTGTAATGCCCGGTACCACCTGAAAGGGAATACCCTGCTCCGCAAGGGTTGCGATCTCTTCACCGCCACGACCAAAGATAAATGGGTCGCCGCCTTTGAGACGCACCACACGCTTACCCTGTTTCGCAAGATCGGCCAGCGTCTGGTTGATCTCCTCCTGACGCACGGAATGATAATCACGCTTCTTTCCAACATAGATTTGATCTGCCTCACGCCGCACCAGATCTAGCACCTCTTTAGTGACCAGACGGTCATACAACACCACATCGGCCTGCTGCATCAGGCGCAGTGCACGGAAGGTCAGCAGATCGGGATCACCGGGGCCTGCGCCGACCAGCGCAACTTCACCCAATGTTTCTGCCTCCGATTCACCGCCATCAAGCGCTGCCTGAATCAACTGGGTGGCATCCTGTTCACGCCCGGAAAACACCATCTCGGTCGCTGGCCCTTGCAGGATACGCTCCCAGAAATGACGGCGTGTTTTCATCTCCGGAAAACGTGCTTTGGCACTATCACGAAAGGTTGCCAACAGGTTAGCAAGTCGTCCGTAGCTTGCCGGGATCATCGTCTCCAGATGGGCCCGTAACAGCCGCGCCAGTACCGGCGAGGTACCACTGGTCGAGACCGCCACCGTCACCGGGGTACGGTCAACAATCGATGGAAAGATAAAGCGACAGAGTTCCGGGCAATCGACCACATTAACCGGGAGATTTCTTTTCTCGGCGGCATCATAGACCGCGCGATTGACCACTGCATCATCGGTCGCGGCAACGACCAGCGCACAACCGTTGAGGTCATCATCACTGAACGTTCCGGCACGATGGGCAATCTCGCCCTGCGCCAGTAACTCAGCCAGACCATCACTCAGCTTAGGCGCTACGATGGTGATGTGTGGTTGTGCGCGCCGTAGTAGCGCCACCTTGCGTGCCGCGATCTCGCCGCCGCCGACGATCAATACCGGGCGTTTTTTTATATC
>CALZHD010000125.1 GCA_945787155.1 uncultured Gammaproteobacteria bacterium
TTGCAAAGGCGATCATCGAACAGAGCAGGATCGGTATCATCAACCAGCCGCCGGATTGTACAAGTTCAAACACGCGCGCTTAATCCCTTGTTTAATTAGAAATAACAGCGGACATCATACCGGAATAACGGGCGATTTTCATACTCTTCATTGGAATCACGCTGAATCGATCCGGAATTGATGCCGCTGTTTTTAAGCTGCTATTTCTGATGCCAATAACGGCCTGCCGAATGACGAAAGCGTTGCAGCGAAATTATCTCTCCTGTGGCATTGAAGCGGAAGGTGAGCGCGCCATCATCGGCACTCCCCAGCATTTTACTGCCATGCTCCAGGTAGCGTGCCGTCACGGATGCATGTGGGAAATGGTAGCGATTTAGATAACCCGCAGGGAACAGCGCGTATTGAGGTGCAACAGCCGCCACAAACGCCTCACTGGATGAACTTTTGCTGCCGTGATGGGGTACCACTACAATCCGGGTGCGCAATCTTTCACGACTTTCTCGCAATAAAGCACGTTCGGCCACTGCCTCGATATCGCCAGTTAATAGTAGTGACGCCCCTTCTCTGTCCGCAAGCGTGCTGACCCTGAGTACGCAAGAGGCGTCATTGCCATCAAATCCCGTCGCAGGTGGGTGCAATATTTCAAACAACACACCATCCCACTGCCACTGCTGCCCGTTGACACAGCGCTGCGCGCCTGTCTGCCAAACCACTTTATCCGGCACACTGGTGATGATTTGTTTTACCTTTGTTAGCGTGGACAGTGAACGCGCGCCGCCCATGTGATCGTTATCACCGTGTCCGATGATCAACATATCCACCACATTAACCCCAGCGTGATGGAGAAAAGGGACAACGACCGCACTACCGGTGTCAAAACTGTCACTGAAACGAGGCCCGGTATCATAGATCAGCGTATGGTTTTGTGTCTGTACCACGGCCGCCAGCCCCTGCCCTACATCGAGCAGTGTAAACCACCATTCCCCTTCAGTCGGACGTGCGGGAGTGATCAGTATCAAAGGTAAACACCAGATAACACCGAGCCAACGTCCCGGTATGCCACGCGGTGAGAGTAGCAAAAGAACACCGATGAGTGCAGCCAGCAAGGTCCATGTCGCTGGCGAATGTTGTTGCCACAGTCCCGCCTCCTGTGCTGCCAGTGATTCTAAAAAAGGCCATAGCCATGACAGTGCGATCACTGCAGCGTTTAACAACAGCGCGCCCGCCTCGGGAAACCACAGGGTGATGGATGCCCCCAGCAACACCAGCGGTACCACACACAGACTCACCCACGGTACGGCGATGAAATTGGCCAGCGGAGAAAGTAGTGGTAACTGTTGAAATGTCATCAATAATAACGGCAACAGTGCAATCGCAACCACCAGATGGACGCGTCCCCACCGCCACCACCAGTCGCGTCGGTTGAGACGACCACTCATCGCAAAGATAATCGCCGCCACCGCGCTGAATGAGAGCCAGAACCCCGCCGACATCACCACAAATGGGTCGATGACCAATACGGTGAGCAGTGCCAGTGAGAGCGTATCACTGAATCTACGCTGGCGCTGAAGATAGAGCATCAACATCACCACCGCCACCATCACCAGTGCGCGTTGCGTTGGAATCGTAAAACCGGCCAATGTGGCATAGAGTGTGGCGGCCAGAAATCCGGCGATCGCGGCAACCCTCGGCGCAGGCCAACGCAGTGTTACACTAGACAGGCGAGGCCACAGCAACTGCACGAGTACAAAGACCATCCCCGCCACCAGTCCGATATGCAGACCTGAGATCGCCACCAGATGAATCGTCCCTGTCTTTCTCAACACATCCCACTGAGACTGGCTGATCGCCTGCCGTTCGCCGATGGTGAGTGCCATCACTATCCCGCTAAACTCGGGCTGATCGAGTTGTAACGTGATCGTATTCGCCAGTGATTGTCGTATCCGTTGCAGCGGATAATGAGTAAGGTCACTGGATAGCAAGCGGTTCTCTTCAGAGCTGCGTACATAACCTGTCGCACGGATGCGCTGCTGAAACAGCCATCCTTCATAATCAAAGCCGCCCGGATTCATAAATCCGTGCGGCCGTTTCAAACGTACAGTCAGTTGCCAGCGATCCCCAACATTAAGCTCAGGGGAACGGCCGTACCAGTTAAGGCGGATGTGTTGCGGTGGCTCAGCGACAATATTTCCACCATGTTTAAGGGTTTCAATATTGAACAGGAAACGCCACTTGCGCCCCTGTTGTTGTGGTAGCGAGGCAATCGAGCCCTGAATCACAATATCCTGTTTCTCAAGCGCAGCAGGTAATGCGGTCGATAATATAAGTACTGCCTGTAGCAGCGCCCAATGAAAACCTGCCAGCAAAAACAGCAGCGGCCTGAGCTGGCGGATGAACAGCGTAACGGTTACCGCCAGCAGCAACAGTGCCAGCCATAATATCGTTTGAATCGTCGATAGGTGTGGCAGTTCAGCAAGCTGCTGAAACAACAAGATGCCACATAAAAATGCCACTGCTCCGAGACGCATATCCTTCCCTGGTTATGCTTGCCACTGACAATACAGATCCACTGCCTGATATAGACAGCTACCGCTAGCTTAGGCTATTGTTGGCGAATGCCCAAAAAAATAATAAAAAGGTTTCTTCCGAATCATAAAAAGATCCGTGAACACAAGCACCTGCAAATTTTTGGCAAACTGATTCACGATCCAAATCTGTGGCATCTAAATCGCCGCTCGGTCTCCGGCGCATTTTCGGTAGGACTTTTTGCAGCCTTTGTGCCCGTACCGTTCCAGATGATACTGGCCGCAGCCGTAGCCATCCCGTTACGCGTTAATCTGCCCATATCCGTAGCACTCGTATGGATAACAAACCCGCTCACCATGCCCGCAATCTTTTATGGGAGTTACAAAGTGGGGGCCTGGGTACTTGATACACCGGTGCGAGAGATTGAATTTGAACTCACCGTTGAGTGGCTGATGACCCAACTGGGCGATATCTGGGGGCCTTTTTTACTGGGCTGTTTTCTTGTTGGACTCACCTTAGCCATCGTCAGTAACCTCCTGATACGTTGGTTTTGGCGTTCTCATGTACTAAAAGGATGGAAAGAACGCCGCAGGCGTCGAAAAGAAAAGCGTCAGAACTGTTGATCAGCTGTTTTCGTGATTCTTCAACATCCCATCTTCAAGGACCAACACCCGATCCATCCGTTGCGCTAATGTCGCCTCGTGGGTCACCACCACAAAGCTGGTATTGAGCTCCTGATTCAATTCAAGCATCAGGCCATAAATATGGTCCGCATTTCTACGATCTAAATTACCGGTCGGTTCATCGGCCAGGACGCATTTAGGTTCGGTCACCAACGCACGGGCAACGGCCGCTCGTTGGCGTTCTCCGCCCGACATCTCCCCTGGTTTATGATCACAACGTGCGCTGAGTCCTACTCGCTCGAGAAAATTTGCCGCCTTTTCGCGCGCAGACCCTGGCGAGTTGCCACGAATCAATAGTGGCATTGCAACATTCTCCAATGCAGTAAACTCTGCCAGTAAATGGTGAAACTGATAGACAAACCCAAGTGTACTATTACGCAACATACCACGCCGTTTTTCACTGAGCTGCATCATCTCCTCCCCCTCGACAAACACCTCACCACCCGAGGCGCTATCGAGCCCACCCAGAAGATGTAGCAGTGTGCTCTTCCCTTCCCCAGAGCTACCGACAATCGCGATGCGCTCTCCTGCTGCAACAGTAAAATTGATACCGCGCAGTACATCGATATTCATGCCACCTTCGGTGAAACGTTTTTGCAGATTCCGGCATTGTAGAATGGGTTGATCACTCATAACGCAGCGCCTCCGCCGGCTGTGTACGTGATGCACGCCATGCCGGATAAAGCGTAGCGAGAAGACAGATCATTAGCGAAGCAATACCGATTATTATCACATCGGTATCGCGCATATCGGAGGGCAGATCACTGATGTAATAGACATCTGCGGCGAGGAACTGGACTTTGAATAGCTCTTCTATGGCCGGTACCAGTGTCTCAACATTGAGCGCTAATGAGACCCCACCAACGATACCAATCAGCGTTCCAATCACACCAATCACCACGCCTTGCACGACAAATATACCCATAATCGATGCCGGACTGGTGCCAAGTGTCCGCAGGATCGCAATATCGCTCTCTTTATCTGTCACCATCATCATCAGTGTCGAGACGATATTGATCGCTGCCACAATGACCACCAATAATAGAATAAAAAACATCACCGTCTTTTCCATCTGTATAGCACGGAAAAAATTAGCATGTTGCCGCGTCCAGTCACTAGCATGATAGCCTGGAGGCAGTTCAGCAAGTAGTTGTCGTGTTAGCCGCGGCGCCTCATCCAGATCCTCGAGTTTCAAGCGCACGCCGGTAACACCACCCTCAAGGCGGAAGAGTCTGGAGGCATCATCGAGGTGTAACAGCGCGAGTGCACTGTCATACTCATACATCCCTATCTCAAAGACGCCTACGACGGTAAAGCGTTTAAGCCGCGGCAGGATTCCAACGGCCGTCACACTCGCTTGCGGCGTGATCAATGTTACCTTGTCACCCAATCCCGCACGCATCGAAAGTGCGAGATCCTTGCCCAGGATAATGCCAAACTCACCCGCTTGCAGATTCTCAAGTTTTCCGGCTAACATCTTTTCAGCCAGCTCCGATACCTCACCCTCATGGGATGGCAAAATACCTCGGATCAATGTGCCGCTGACAGCCGCGCCCTGACTCAACATCCCTTCGGCCTGAATATAAGGGGCCACACCCGTCACCCCGTCATAATGACGTAATAAATCGCTCACCTCTGGCCACTCCTGTAGTGGCTTGCCCATCGCTTGCACCGTCGCATGAGAGACGACACCCAGGATCCGCTCACGTAGCTCTTTTTCGAATCCATTCATTACTGAAATGACAGTAATAAGCACCATCACTCCCAGCGCGATCCCTAAAATAGAGATCAGCGAGATGAAAGAGATAAAATGGTTACGGCGTTTGGCACGGGTATAACGCAACCCAATGAATATTTCTAACGGTCTGAACATCGCAGCATTAAAGCATAATTTGATGTTAAAAAGTGGAAATTATTGAGTAGTTTTACCCAGTCTAAAACGCGGTAACAGGTACACCTATTTCTCTTGATCTCCCATAATTCAGTGATGACATCGATCATTGCAGACACTGTAAATAATATCCGCTCGATCACACAGGAAAATGCACCACTATAACGGCAGTCTTCCTTAGCGAGCTTCTTTTTTATGCGTAACAATTTCCGCATCGACAAGATGAACAACGCCACATAGAAAAAACGAGGCGTGCGGCGGATTTCAAATCTGCCCCAAATTATGTCTCAACGACAGAATTAAAGAAGCTGATTGAAGGTACCGAACCGAGAAGACGTTTAAGAAATAAAGTGTCGACACTAACTTTGCTTAGAGAGAAAAGCCAGTTAGCAAAAGGATTTCGAGGAACTGGATTTTACTGAAAAAATGGCGCGCCCGGAAGGATTCGAACCTCCGACCGCCTGGTTCGTAGCCGCAATGTAAACTTTGTTTTTATTTATTAATCAGTCACTTGCGGCGTTTGC
>CALZHD010000126.1 GCA_945787155.1 uncultured Gammaproteobacteria bacterium
CTCTTCCGGGCCTGGACCCATTGGGAACTCCAGTGCACTGCGGTTATCCTTCATGAAGGATGATTTGAAGATCAGCGGGATGTTGAGTTTTTCACAGAGGACTTTTAGCCGCTCTGCGGTCTGCATCATCAGGGATTCGTCTTCGATCACGCAGGGGCCAGAGATCATGAAGAGATCATCGCCGCCGCAATCTACGTTACCGACTTGTACATGTTTTTTTTGGGTCATTGCTCAGCTCTATAAAATAATAATGTTGATATAAATTATCTGCGGCTCGACGGTGACATCATGCGGTCGATGCGCGCTTGAGTTCGGTTTTGCTGAGACCCGAGGAAGGTCAGTGAAATCATGAACCTGCCCGGTTACGCTTAACGATAGTGATAGCGCGCTCAAACCGAACCGATTTTAACGCTTTTCTGCTCGGATGTGTGAGTAATTGCCGCTATTCGACGGTGTGAAGCGCCATAAAGTGGCGATTTATCTCATCAGCGGCACTTTCAATGTCGACGCTCGACATGTCTTCCGCCTCGGCTTCGATCGCGGCAGAGAAGGCGAGGCGGCGTTCGCCGCTATTGCAGGTCTGCCAGCGTAGCGCGGTGGCGGAGCGGCGGCGGGTATAAAAGGCGGCCGTTTTGCAATTGAGCGCCCCGGCGATATGGAGTGGGCCGGTCGAGCCGCTGATGAAAAGATCGGCGAAGGCGATGTGTTTGGCAAAGGCGGGGAGGCCGTCGCGCGAGAGATAGACCCTGTGTGCAACGTCGTTACCCAGTTGTGTGGCCACCTGTGTTGCTCCCGCTTCTTCGCCGGGGCCTGCGCTGAGAATAATGGTGTGTCCTTGCCGTGAGCGTAGTAACTGCGCAAGCTGCACATATTGATCGATGCTGAGATTGTTGGCCGAACCACCGCTTCCTGCGTGGATGAAGATGAGCTGGTGTGTCGGGTCGATGCGGTGTTCAGTGCAGAAGGCGCTGCGCAGTGCCGCAATCTCATCGTCAGCAAAGTATAGGTGTGGTGCGGCGGGCAGTGTGGCGCTGTGGATGTGGTGATCGCAGAGCAGCTTCAATCCGACGTCCAGATTGTAGATATATTCCGGTTTCTCCGAGCGCGAGCGGCGTTGCGTGAGGCGGTGATTGTAATAGAGCTGTGCGATGCCGCTGGCGGGGGCGATGCGGTAGGGGATGCCAGCGAATCGCCCAATCAGGCCGATGCGTGGCGTTGAGTAGAGCGTCAGCATGGCATCGTACCGCTGTGCCTTGATCTCGGTGAGCAATGCCCGCTGCGCACTCAGTCCAGCATCGGCACCGGGATCGATAATAGCTCGATTGACTGCATCAAAGGTCAGGGCGATCGACTCAGTGTATTTCGGCACCAGCACGTGGATCTCGCAGTCGGGCAGTGCGGCGCGCAACAAATTAAGGCACGGCAGCGCCAGCATGAAGTCGCCTAGTTTATCGTTGCGAACGACGAGCAGCTTGCGTGGTGACACCTTTGTCATTGGGCCAGCACCTTGTCGAGCATTGCGCAGACCTCGTTACTTGTGATCAACTCCATCGTTCCTTCGTCGCGCACGCGGGTGCCCCATGGCAGCTCATCAATGCGCTTATTGTGTTTCTGCTGGATCGCATTGGGGTAGCGATTGACGACATATTCAGCGCTCAAATAGGGGCGGGCGCGATCCGGATTGGTGGTGGCGTAGAGCCCAATTACCGGCGTCCTGACCGCCGTTGCCATATGTGCCGGGCCGGAATCGGGGGCGACCACGACAGTGGCGCGATCGAGCAGCGCCAGTAGCTGTTTGAGATTCGTCTTGCCCACCAGGTTGAGTGGTTTGTGTTGGCACCGTTGCAAGATCGCTTCACCATATTGCTGCTCGATCGCCGCCGGCCCGCCGCTGATGATGACCTGCATGTTGTGCCTGTCGACCGCATAGTCGGCGACGGCGGCATAGCCTGCCACGTTCCAGTTGCGATAGCTCATGCTGGAGCAGGGGCTGATGATCAGCAGTCTGCGGCCATCGTCCGCGATCTGTTGCTCACAAAACTGTTGCGCCTCGGGAGGAATGGGAATATCCCAGGTGAGCGTTTTTTCTTTGATGCCAAGCGCCTCGGCAAAACAGAAAAAGCTATCGACCACATGTTGCTGCGGTCGGTGTTGGATTTTGTGATTGGTAAAGAGCCACTGCAGATCTTTGGCGCGCTCACGGTCAAAGCCGAGACGAATTTTAGTGGGCACCAGTAAACTGATAAGGCTGGCACGCAGGGACATCTGCATATGTAACAGTGCATCGAAACGACGTCCTTTCATTTTTTGTCTGAATGCTCGATAGGCGGCAGCGCCGCGTGACTTGTCAAAGATGATAAACTCAACGCCGGGGATGTCACCAATCAGGCTCGCTTCAAGGCGGCCAATGATCCAGGTGATTTTAGTTTCGGGCCACTGTGTCTGAATCGTACGCACCACCGGCAGCGTGTGACAGACATCGCCCACGGCAGAGAGACGCAGCAGACAAATATGAGTGGGCGCCGAATTGAATGGCAGCGACATGCAATGAGACCTTGTGAAACCAGTATTGATAATCAACACATCCTATACGATGTTGAGCGTATCGCAAACATTGCCGAGTTTAGCTTTGACCCCGAGGTGCTGCGCGCGCGCAAACAGCTGAGCGGTAGTGCACAGGGGCGTGGCAACACCCACTTTTTTAATTACGACGGGCAGGCGCTGGTGCTGCGCCACTATCGGCGTGGTGGTTTGATCGCACGTTTCTCCGATGATCGTTATCTATGGGCAGGACTCGCGCGCACCCGTGCGTGGCGCGAATGGCATCTGCTGGCCAAACTGCATGCGATGGGGCTACCGGTGCCGCTGCCGGTCGCCGCACAGGTGGTTCAGCAGGGAATCACTTATCGCGCCGATATCGTGATCGAGTCGATCCCCAATACGGTGACGCTGGCGCAACGGTTACGACAGGGGCCACTCAATGAACTGGAGTGGTCGAAGATCGCCTGGTGTCTCTACCGTTTTCATACCCTTGGCGTCTATCACGCTGATCTCAACGCCCACAATATCCTGCTCGATGTGCAGGGTGAGGTCTATCTGATCGATTTTGACAGAGGACGGCTGCGCAGGCCCGATGCCGGTTGGCAGCAGCAGAACCTGGCACGGCTGCAACGTTCACTGAAAAAACTCAAAGGGATCGAAGAGGAGGGATTTGCATTTAGCGATAACGACTGGTCGTTGTTGACGCGGGTCTATGATGCTGCTGACGGAGAGCGTTAAGAGGGAGTAAGCGTCTTCTCTGTCAAAATGAGCGTTGCAGTTTTTGCTGGGTGATTGCAGGCGCTGCTCTGTTCTTCCCGGCGTCTATCATCGGCGAGTCTATTCTTGCCCAGTCCGCTAGTAGTGATCCTCAATTTTCTTCAATCAATTAAACAGAAAAATCAGAATTTTTCTGTTTAAAAATTTGTGGTCAACTGTTCGCAGTCGAGTTGGGAACACCGGACGAAATTTTTCATTGGCACCCTGGTCTTGAATCATAGAGAGATACGGCCAAGCTTAGCGTTGAGGATTAAAACATGAAAACATTAATTTTTATTGGCGTCGCTTTTCTTTCAGCATTGGGCTGGATGTTTGTAACGGTATAGATGTAAAACTACTCATCACCTATGATGACAGTTTGTACGGGCAGAGCAGTGGCTATCGTTATGAAAACGAAGTGGGGCTTTCGGCCAGGAGAAGGCCTTTATTGTAGGTTGGATTGTGCGCTCTAGCGAAGCCCTACAATTTCCTGTATGCGGAAGATGCTAAGCCGTTGGGCTTCGTACCTCTGTCCAACCTACGTGCTATGAACCATGAAATCGAACGGCTCAAAGATGACGTGGATAGCGCTATCACGATAAGCTTCACTTATTTTTTAGCAGCACTTTATTCAGATTGGGAGCAATAATCGCACGATTTTCTTCATCGACGATAAATTTAATTCTGTAGTCCGATCCCGGAGCAGGAAATTTATAAAAAGTGAATTGAATAGACGCACCACAAACTGCGGGAAATTCAATGCTTACGACACCATCGCCGCGAGTCAGCTTAACGGGGCCGAAAGGGTTTTGTAGATCATTGTAGATGTCCCAGATCTCATCTACCTTAAATTTTCTTCTAACGGCCCTTGCTGAATACTCTATTCCCGCGTTTAATTCTTTTTGCAGTGCCTCTTCCAACAAAGGAATATAATTTACTGAATTGTGAAATGTAGTGTTCAATTCCTTTTCATAAATCTTTAACATTCTCCTAATTTCATCTCTTTGGCACGTTGTATCCAGTCGAGGATTCGCTAATGCTTCGACAGGTTTTAGAATTTTCGACTTAAACATTCGAGCCGGTATCATATAATCAGCACTCTTTTTTAGTGCTTTTACATAGTCTGTATATTTTTCCTGAAAAATTTTTGAAAAATATCGATTCAGCTCGGGGAGGTATGCGAGTTCATGAGTCATGTATGTTATATGACGGTCAGTTATAATTTCGCCTTTTGGCAGCCACACCGAAAATCCCTCGCGTAATATTCGTATTTTTTCTTTATTGATAGATTGATAAAATTCATCTCCAAGGTGTTTTCTCTCCAGGGCAGCGTAGTAACCACGTACTACTGGTTCAAGTTCAGCGTTGTAATTTTCGGGATATTTTATTGAAGGGAATGAGTCACTTGCTGGTAGGTGTTTTGCGTTTATACCGAGTGAAAAAAAATCCTCTATCTGCTTACTCAGAGGTTTAAATGCCGAGAACATCGATGCATTGGAAATTCCCTGGTGGAATGCAGCAATCAAGAAAAAAATTTTAACCAATATTCTTAGCTTATTCATAGTGTTCCTGTTTCAGCACGTAGGGTGGGGTGAGACATAAACCCCAACATCAACAAGTCGTTCGTAGGTTCATTTTACATTAGCAAGCCCCTATGCCCCTTGCCCATCAGATAGTCGTAGAGGTTGGTGGTGATCGCTCTCACCCTCAATAATCTGAGGTTCGTTATGAATTTGTTTTGCAGTAACGTTCGATCTCAGCGAGGTAGCGCGGCAGGATATCGTGACACTGGTCGATGAGCTTACGCCCGTTTTCCCCTGGTTGTCTGGCGGTGGCGGGATCGCTAAGTAGCGTTGTGATCTGATGCTGTAACGCTTCATCATCGTTAACTTCGATGCCAGCACCGGCCTCAATAAACAGTTTCGCCTCATCACTGAAGGTCTCCATATGGGGGCCAAACAGCACCCCTTTACCATGCTGCGCCACTTCCAGAATGTTGTGGCCGCCGACCGGCACCAGGCTACCGCCCATGAAGACAAATTCCGCACCTGCGATAAACCTGGTCAGTTCACCGAGGGTGTCGGCGAGGTAGATCTCGGTGGTTGCGTCGACTGAATCGCCGCGACTGCGTACGGCAACTTTGTCTGTGAGTGTTGCGAGCTGTTGCTGGATGGCGCTGCTCCGTTTCGGATGACGCGGGACGATC
>CALZHD010000127.1 GCA_945787155.1 uncultured Gammaproteobacteria bacterium
AAGCGGCTCTCTAACATACATCCACACCCCATAAACCACAAACATTGAGTAGAAGAGATACTTAAACAGACGATGCGATTTTAAACGCGCCTGCTTCGAATATTTTGATGGTAATGGTAGAGGCGATTCGAGATAGTCTGGAAAAGGTTGCTTCCAAATGGGCGAGGCTTCCAGGCTAGTGTTAGTACCGCCAGGCTCCTTGCTTTCTGCGGCTGCGCTCACTTTTGCATCCTCGTATTTCCTTATGTTCAGAAGCCGTCATTAAGATAAAGCAGTTTTTCTAAGAACAGAAATCGGCCAGGAACCACCATTTGTATTTTTACACTGCCCCCAAACATCGCTAAGGACAGAAATCGGCCAACTCCTGCCATTTGCCTATCATCATTGAGCAGTGGTTTACCCCTGATAGGAGTCATTAAAAATAGAGTTGTGTTTAGTTCATTCTGAATCTGTAATGGTCATTTGGGATAGTAAGGAAAAAGGCAATACCTGACCCTGTAGCGTGCTGTAGCGTTTTGTGCTGGTACAGCGGGTAGCCTTTTAAATTCAGAGACATACACGACCAAACAGCTGCCCCACCCCACTACCATAGCGGGACAACAAATATATTCGTTTAAAGTCAGTAAGTTATGCGTAACACACTCTAATGTTTGCAGGGGCACCCATCAGACATACACCGCAAAACATAAAATATCCCGCAAATCTGTAGCAGACGACATGTTAATAACGCACAATACTACACAAAGTAGTTTCTTCTTATGGACAGGTTTGATGGCAAGCGCAGAACAACTCAAGGCTTTATTACAATCCCATATCGACGAGGATGATGCCCAGTTCTTCTCTATTGCCATGCAACTTGCCGCCCACGAGGCCAAACGTGGACATGGGAAGTTAGCCAAAGAGTTACGAGAACTCATCGATAATGCCAAAGGACAACGGCAGCAAGGACTTGCCCAGCCCATCCCTTTGGCAAAACCCAAAGGCGAGCTATCAGGTTTACTTTCAGTCACTTATCCAAAGCTTCGTATGAGTGATATGGTCCTATCTACTCAAGTCGGCAGCCGCCTTGAACGCCTGATTAAAGAACACCGACAAATTCACAAACTACGCTCTCACGGTCTCTCTCCTCGCAAAAAACTTCTACTTGTTGGGCCACCAGGCACTGGTAAGACGTTATCCGCCTCTATCTTAGCTGGCGAACTTGGCCTGCCACTCTTTGTGGTCCGTTTGGATAGCCTAATGACAAAATTCATGGGCGAAACTGCTGCCAAGCTACGCATGATCTTCGATGCAATCCAGCAAACACGAGGCGTCTACTTATTTGATGAGTTCGACAGCATTGGTTCTCAGCGCGGATTGTCCAATGATGTGGGCGAAATTCGAAGAGTGCTTAACAGTTTTTTGCAAATGGTCGAACAAGATAATTCTGATAGCCTGCTCGTTGCTGCCACGAATCACCCCGAACTCCTTGATCACGCCTTATTCCGCAGATTCGATGATGTTGTTGAGTATCAACTTCCGGAAAGCCAAGAAATTATGACCCTATTAAAGAACAAGCTTGCCACCTTCCAGACATCACGCATGCAATGGAATAAAGCCGCCGAAGTTGCTGCAGGACTTAGTTACGGCGATATCACCCAAGCTTGTGAAGACGCCATCAAAGCCGTCATCATACATAACAGAGAAAAAGTGACCCACAGCGATCTAATGCTCTCCCTTAAAGAGCGGCACAGGGTACGCCAGAGATAAAAAATAAAACCAAGGACACCAATGGCAACGGAAGACAAGAAGCGCCTACCACATATACTCGTTAAAGATACCGCCACCAGAAGCGACTACACACGCCCAGCGCGGGCCATCTCGTCTGGGTTAAATACACCTCCACGAAACCGTGCTCAGCACGCCGACGCACTTATACGGCAGATTCAGCAAGCTCAAGCTCAAGAATCCAACATTGTTGATCAACAAAAGGCATTCGGCCTGGATGTGGGGAATGGTATATATCTCTCCTTTGATAGCGAACCATCGTTCGACCTAAAATTCGAAAGTCTTGAGTTTCAACGTAGCGGCATAGAATTATGCTCAATCAAACAGATCGGTGAACAGATCATAGCCACAGTATTTGTCCCTGAAGGAAAATTAGCGTACTTTCTAAAAAAATTAACCCAGTATCGAGATGAAGAAACCACACCTCGTACCCCTGACAAACCCACCAAGCCAAAAAACAAAGACCTCGTCGAAAGTATATCCGCCATCAAGCTTGCCGCCTTGCAGGAGCTTTGGACAGACTCACCTGAACTCTTCCCCAAAGACAACAATGCAATTTGGTGGGAGGCATGGCTTCGCCACTCGAGTAAATATGATTACGAAGCCTTCCTGCGAGAACATGCACCACAATTAGAAATGGCCGTTAGCCCAGAGGCGCTCCATTTTCTTGATAGAACCGTAATACTTATTAATGGCACCAAGGAGCAGATGAGCCGATCAATCAACCTTCTTGGTTCAATTGCCGAAGTACGACGTGCAAAGGAAACAGCGGCATTCTTCACCGGCATGGGACGAACAGAACAATCTGACTGGATTAACGAAACACTTACACGCATCAAGCCTCCACCGGTTAATTCACCAAGTGTTTGCTTGCTAGATACCGGTTTAAACGAAAATCACCCGCTACTCCGGCCTGTGGCAGCCACAACAGACATGCACTCTTACGATGCTCGAAACTGGGGAACCGATGACCGTTATGGCCATGGGACACCTATGGCAGGACTTGCAGCTTACGGCGATCTCACCGGCCCATTATCAACAGATGAGCCTATTGCGCTAACTCACCGCCTGGAATCAGTAAAAATCATCCCTGAAGCAGGCGACCATAACGATAAGTACCTCTATGGCGCAGTTACCCGTGAAAGCATCGCCCGTGTCGAGATTGATCCCGACCGACAGCGTTTATTCTGTATGACCGTAACCACCACTGACGACAGGGATAGAGGTCGGCCATCCTCCTGGTCTGCAACGGTTGATGCCCTGGCATCTGCTTATGAGGACGATCAGTACCGGCTCATTATTCTGTCAGCCGGTAACACTGATGTATCTCAACGACACCTGTACCCTGACAGCAACATTACCGATGAAGTCCACGATCCAGGACAAGCTTGGAATGCTTTGACCGTCGGAGGCTACACTGAAAAAGCGCGGTTAGATGCAGATGAATATCCCGGTTGGCATCCAATCGCCCCAGAAGGTGACCTCTCCCCATCAAGTTGTACATCAATGGACTGGGTTAAAAACTGGCCGATTAAGCCAGACATAGTGATGGAAGCAGGCAACATGGCGACCAACCCGGAAACCGGTACTGCCGATTATATTGACGATGCCTTGCAACTGCTGACCACTGGCCATCAATTTGCACAGGGCAACCTACTGGTATCATTCGGTGACACCAGCGCAGCTTCTGCACTCGCCGCTCGCCTAGCCGCCATGGTCATGGCGCAATACCCCGATTATTGGCCTGAGACAATTCGCGCGCTGATTGTTCACTCTGCAATATGGACAGATGCTATGGTGGCTCGTTATATTCCTGAGAATAGGAATCAGCGACGGCAGAATCATTATCGACAACTGTTACGCTACTGTGGTTATGGCGTACCAGATACCGAAGAATTATTCTGGAGTACTGAAAATGAGCTGACACTCATCGCACAAGATAGCCTCCATCCATTCCAAAAAGATCAAAACCAAATTAAAACACGAGATATCAACATCCACACCTTGCCTTGGCCAACTGAGGTGCTGCAGTCTCTACCTGATGACACTCAAGTAGAAATGAAGGTAACACTCTCGTATTTTATTGAACCTAATCCAGGGGAGCGTGGCTGGACAAATAAATATCGCTACGCCTCTCACGGCCTCCGATTTGATGTACGTAGGCCCCTAGAAAGCCTGGATGATTTTCAGCAACGTATTAATCAACAGGCGCGTGATGAAGAATATAATAGGCGTAGCGTTAGTGATTCAGGAAAATGGGTGTTAGGCGAAAACCTTAGAAGCCTGGGATCAATACATTCAGACACTTGGCATGGCTCAGCCGCAGAACTCGCCCAGCGTGGATACATTGCTGTGTATCCTTTACTTGGATGGTGGAAGGAACGACCCAACCTGCAACGCTGGGGGAAACAGGCAAGATACGCCTTACTTTTGACGATCAAGACCCCTAGTGTCGAAATGGATATCTACACACCTGTGAGTACACAAATAACAAGCATGGTAAATGTATAGCATCATCACTGGATAGCCCTGAACAGGCGTCTATTACAACGGTCACAACAAAACTTGCTGAGGTCATTTTGATGAAATCTACGGGGGCAGGTTTTGCCTTTTGCCTTTGCGACCTAAAACGGCCGATTTCACTGCACTGAAACGATACAAACCATTAGGCTTGAATCGCTCTTTATGGCTGGCTGAGCCATTCAAACTCTACGATGTCGATCACAGAATTTGTTTCAATGGATTTATAACGAACCACCCATTCAAATGACTGCTTTGAGTTGTTTCTTAGAAATTGCTCAATATTCATAAATGACCGTAGTGGGTCGTTTTGAGTCCTTCAGAACTTCAAACCTACTCACGCTCCCCAACCCTCTGCTTCCTCTCCTCAGTAAACGCCCACCACTTCTTCGGCGGCCCACCCTCCATATACCGCACCGCTGAGATAAACACATCCAGCACACAGGGATCTTGCCTGACCTGTGTTACTTCACACAGCTTTTCATAAAGAAGGTAAGGGTCTCTGCCAATCAGATCCGCAGGACGGTTGATACCCAGCAGATGAAAATCTCTTTCCATCGCTTTGCCGATGTTGGGGATGTCGGTTAGCTGTTTGAGCGCCTCTCTATCCATCACTATTTCCCGCACCTTCATGAATAATTTACTCAATATATACGGGTTTTAATTGAGATAAAAGAATGGCAGTAAAAAATAGATTGAACACCCGTGTAAGGCTGCTTTAAATTACTATTACTCTTTTCCGGGCCAAAGCTGATTAGCTTTATCCTGCGACACGATACCCAGCTCACGTAATTTTTTCAGATCACGCTGTTTAGTTTTATCTGTTAAGTTAATATAAAGCGCGCGGTACCAGGGTGCTTTTCTCATCGCTGAAAGCGCTACAGGTTTTTCTGCCGCCAGAACCTGGCTGACGATCGCATATTGTCGGGCGTTAATCTCCTTTTCATCGTGAAGTCGTTTTACTTCATTCTCAAACAGAATCAGGCCAATCAGTGCATTTACCCGATCATGCAGATTATTGATACTGGTCAGCGCACCTTCCAGAAAAAAGATGACGAAATCGGTGCTGGGCGCATCGACTCTATTCTCTGCTTGCCTGCGGGCGGAATTGAACAGCGTGAAGTAGGTGTGTATATGATCCAGATAATAACGAGACTGAGTAAACGGTGCATATTGATAACCTTCGACCTGGAGCAGTGTTGCCTC
>CALZHD010000128.1 GCA_945787155.1 uncultured Gammaproteobacteria bacterium
GATCTCAAAAAGCGCATCGGCGTCCACGATATCGTTGCACTCAAAACAGGGTTCATCGCACATAGCACCCTCTGTGTGCCAGTATTCGACACAAACTCCCATACCACAGCGGGTGCCATTCAACTGCTCAACAAACAGCCTTCTGGCTGTCAGTTCACAGATGAAGATGTGGCGCTGGTCGAGAAACTTGCCCGCCACATGCATATCAACATCGGCAACATCTTTCTGAGCCAGAAGATGGCCAACATTACCCTCGAAATCGGCAAAAAAATTGAATTGCTCGAAGAAAGGTTGCTAGCGCAGGGCGTGCCCCTCTAGCGCCCTAAATATCCTCTATTCCATCTGGAAATCCAGCTCATAGCCGCTGTACTATTATCACCAGCGGTGCTTTCTGCTCTAAAGATTTGTATACTAAGCAAACTTTTCATCACGCCGATAAGCATTCACAGGTTATCACCAGATCGAAATCCTGATCGTGCGAGGGTGACCAGACAGCAAACAACCAACACAGGCCATGTTTATGCGTTAGCGGTCAGCTGCTATGCCCCATGACCGGAGGAATACAATGAAGGCCAAAGACCGCCGACTGCAAGAATTACGCACCACCATCGCCGAACCATCGCCTGCTGAAGCACTTGAACTGCAGCAAAAAGGAGCCATCCTGATCGACGTCCGTGATCAGGACGAAGTAGCACAGGGCAGCCCGAATGGTGCACTGCGACTTGGACGCAGCTTCCTTGAACTACGCATTGAAGACGAAGTCCCTAACGCAGACCAGCCCCTGCTCATCATGTGCGCTGGCGGGATGCGCTCCCTGTTCGCCGCAGATGGCCTGAAAAAAATGGGCTACAGCGATGTACGCTCCGTCGCCGGCGGTTTCAGCCGCTGGAAGAATGAAGGCCAGCCATTCGAGATTCCACGTATGCTCGATGCGACTGCGCGCGAACGCTATGCACGCCACCTATCGATGCCTGACGTCGGCGAAAAAGGGCAGCTCAAGTTAATGGACAGCAAGGTGCTGCTGATCGGTGCCGGCGGCCTCGGCTCACCCTCAGCCTATTATCTGGCAGCGGCAGGCGTCGGCACACTGGGCCTGGTCGATCACGACGTGGTAGACCGCAGCAACCTGCAACGCCAGATCCTGCATACTGAAGACCGCATCGGCATGCCCAAGGTGGAGTCAGCGCGAGAGGCGCTCCATGCGTTGAACCCTGATGTAAACGTCATCGGTTACCAGACCCACATCGACAGCAGCAATGTCGAGGAGATTTTTTCCGATTATGACGTCATCGTCGATGGTTCAGACAATCTGCCAACCCGCTATCTGATCAACGATGCCTGCGTCAAACTTGGTAAGCCTAATGTACACGCAGCGGTCTACCGCTTTGAAGGACAGATCACCGTCTTCTGGCCGGGTTATGAGGGAGACGTACGCGGCTCCTGTTATCGCTGCATGTTTCCAGAGCCACCGCCACCCGAGCTGGCCCCCTCCTGCGCTGAGGCTGGCGTACTGGGTGTGATGCCAGGGCTATTTGGATTGCTACAGGCAGTTGAGACGGTGAAGATTCTGCTTGGCCTCGGCACACCACTGGTCAGTCGCATGCTGCACTACGACGCACTCAGCGGGGAATTCATGGAGATGCGCGCTAAAGCCAATCCAAACTGTCGCTTTTGTAGCGATGGCGCAGAGTTCCCGGGCTATGAAGATTACGCCCAGGTGTGCGCTTCATCGCCCCCGCAATCATCCGAAAAATAAGCGTCTACCCCCTTTGCCGTACACACAGCGTGTGTGGCAAAGAGGATCTCAGCAATATCAATCTCTGATCGCCTCCACTTCAAAAGAGAGCGCCATCTCATCGCCAATCGCCGGCAACGCGAAGCTCACATCATACTCAGAGCGTTTAATGTTGGCCGTAGCATCAAAACCACAGACATATTTCGTTTTGGTCGGGTCCATCGGATTGATGCCACAGTTAATACTCGCTACCTCCAGTACCACTGAACGAGTCACTCCCTTGATCGTCAGATCACCTGTCACCGTCGCCATCTTGCCACCATGATGATACTTAACCTTATTCGATTTATAAGTGATCTCAGGAAACTCCACCACGTTCAAAAAATCGGGTGAGCGCAGGTGGTCATCACGCTTCTTCATCCCGGTGTAGATCGATGCCGCATCGATGACAATATCAACGGATCCCGTCCCTGCTGCCTGGTCCATTTTGATCTTGCCACTGGTCTTGCCAAAGTGGCCGTGCATCGTGGAAAAACCGAGGTGATTGATTTTAAAATGTGGAAAGGTGTGATTTGGGTCAACCGTAAAACGCTCTTCCTTAGCAGAGACCACTGCTGGAAGCGCGATCAGTAATACTGCAATAAGACTTAATCTCTTCATCTCTCGACTCCTTGTAATCATTAATGAAAATGGGCTATACACCCTGAACTAGAACAACGGATCACCTTCCTGTATCCAGGTGACATAGATTGCCCCACCTGCAACTGGGACAAGACACAACAACAACAGCGCGATCTTCAACCAGGAGGGGCGCCCTTCTGGCAGCGGCACACGCGCTACCAACGGAATCACCGCCAGAATCAGTAATACATACCAAGGCAGCCGGGCATAGACCTGCCCCGCCAATCCCAGCATACCGCACAGTAACGCCACCGGTACCACCAACAGGCCACCGGCAACCAGGCGCGATGAAAACAGTCCCGCCAGCAGGTAGGCCGCCATCGCAGCGGCGATTGCGGAGGCGAGCTGCCCCAGCAACGCAGACGCCCCCAGCAACACTGAAATGCCAGTACCACCCGCCAGTGCCAGCAGCGCGGAGAGAACCCGTTCCGGCTGATCACGCAGTGCAACCAACGACGCCAGTAACCAGCCGACATAGCCGCCGCCAAGCACTACCATCAGCCACGGCTCCCATCCCTCCTGGCGCACAAAGACCGGCCACACCACCCACACCGCAGCAGCGCAACCGGCCGCGAAAAAAAGGCCCAGCATCCAGCGTGGCGCGCTGCGATAAAGATCAAAAATGAGACCGACAGCGAGTGCCACTAGTCCCAACAATAGAATTTTACGGGTACTGGTCAACGGAAAAAGCTTAAGGTCGGTCACCAGCCATGCGCTGACATAAAACCCGGCAACTACCGCGATACCCGCCCAGAAGCCGATGGTACGATAGAGAATCAGGCCCAGCAGCAACGTCACCACAAACGGTGCCACACCGGACTGAAACAGGGGGTTTGAAAGTAGTTCGTTCACGGTGATTAGTTTAAGCGCTTAATCCGGCGCGGCAACCATTATTTGATCGTGGTTATTTGCTGCATCTGCCCTTCAATCCAGGCCTCGGCCTCAGCATTAATCTCTTCGACACTCTTATCTTTGCTATCGATCAGCGGGCCGATTCGCACCTGAATCGTGCCAGGCTGCTTGATAAATTTGCGGCGTGACCAAAATTCACCCGCGTTGTGTGCCATCGGTACCACCGGGTAACCACTACTCGCCGCAAGCGATGCACCACCGAGGGCGTAACGTCCCTTTTTACCCGGTGGAATGCGCGTTCCCTCTGGAAAAATCACGACCCAACGACCATTCTTTAAGCGCTCGGTGCCCTGATCAATCAGTTGTTGGCGTGCCTTGCCGCGCGCCTTACGGTCAATCGCAATCGGCTCCAGCATCGCCAGCCCCCAGCCAAAAAACGGCACCTTCAATAGCTCACGCTTCATCACCCACACCTGCGGTGGGAAGATCACCTGCAGTGCCAGCGTCTCCCAGGTCGACTGATGTTTGCACATAATGACCGCATTACCTTCTGGAATGTTCTCAACACCCTCGACCTGAAGATAAAAAGCCGTAGCGCACAGAAAATGGAAATGGAAAGGTAAATAGACACAGGATGGCAAACACCACGATCGACGACCACATGCCCAGGGCAAACAATAGAGACCTCAATAACAACACGACTACACCTCAATGCTCAACGGTTAAACAATCTCGAACTACTGACTCAGCAACGCATCGACTGCCGCTGCCAGGTCATCAAACACCTCAACAGGCTCAGCAAGCGGCGCTTGAGCTAATGTTTTTTCAGTCTCCGAACCCTTACCGGTACGCACCAGTATCGCCCGTGCGCCCACCGCCTGCGCGGCCTGCAGATCACGCAGCGAATCACCAATCGCTGCTACACCGTGCAGCTTTATCTGCAAACGTCTTTCAATGTCCTGAAACATGCCCGGCTTAGGCTTGCGACACTCACAACCGTCATCGGGCCCATGGGGACAGTAAAAAATCGCATCGATACGTCCACCGACATTGCCCACCTCACGCTGCATCTTTTCGTGAATGCGATTGAGGGTGCCAAGATCGAAGTGACCACGCGCAATGCCCGACTGATTGGTGACCACCACCACCTGATAACGTGCATAGGTAAGCGCGGCAATCGCCTCAGCGCTACCGGGCAACAAGCGCCACTCCTCGGGAGATTTTATAAAAGCATCCGAGTCTTCATTGATGACACCGTCACGATCAAGCAAGATCAATTTCATAACAAGATGCTACGCCCCATGCTTACCTACGCTGCCTGCAAACGAGAGAGGTCTGCCGCCTGCATGAACAACCCGTGCAGACCATTCAACAGCGCAATACGATTGTTACGCACCGCTTCATCGTCGGCCATCACCATCACCTGATCGAAAAACAGATCAACGGCGGCCTGCAAGCTCGCCAGCTCACTCAACGCGGCGCTATAGTCGCCCGCTTCAAACAGCGGCATGACGACGTCGGTAAGTTCAGACAACGCCTTAAACAAGGCTCGCTCACTCGCCTCAGTCAATAGCGACTGATCGATCTCAACAGGGATCGCACCGTCAACCTTCTTCAATATATTGGCGATCCGCTTGTTGGCAGCCGCCAGACTCTCTGCCTGCGGCAACTGACGGAAGGCCTCGACCGCGCGCAGACGCAGATCAAAATCTCGTGGTTGTGTGGGACGACGTGACAGCACCGCCTCAAACAGATCACGCTCCACGCCCTTATCAACATAGTAACTGCGCAGACGGTCCATCATAAAATCAAAGGTCTGCTCAATCATCTCATCACTTACCGTCACTTTACCCTGAGTGGCATATTGGCCTGCGGTATGCTGCAATAGCTGTATCAAATCCAGCGGCAATGCTTTTTCGATAATAATGCGCAACAGGCCGAGTGCCGCACGACGCAGCGCAAACGGGTCTTTGTCGCCGGTCGGTGGCTGCCCAATGGCGAAGATACCGACTAATGTATCCAGCTTATCTGCAATCGCCAACGCCTGTGCGATCACATGTTGTGGCAACTCATCACCGGCAAAACGGGGCAGGTACTGCTCATCGAGTGCAGCAGCAACTTCAGCCGGAACACCATCATGCGTCGCATAGTAACGTCCCATGATTCCCTGCAGCTCTGGGAATTCACCCACCATCTCACTCATCAAATCACATTTCGAAAGTTCACCGGCCTGTTGTGCCAGGGCACGCTCGCCACCCAGTTGCGCCGCAATATCTGCCGCCAGTGATGCCACGCGAACCGTCTTTTCTTGTAGCGTGCCGAGCGCTTTCTGGAACACGACACTATCGAGGCGCGCCGCCAGCGCCGCCAGTGGCTGTTTGCGATCCTGCTGCCAGAAGAAGACCGCATCCGATAGTCTCGGGCGGATCACACGTTCATTACCGGCGCGCACTACTTCCATATTGGTGCTTGCGATATTACTCACCGTAATGAAGTGTGGCATCAATTCACCGCCCTCGTTCACCACATGAAAATATTTCTGGTGCCCCTTCATCGCCGAGATCAGCGCCTCTGCTGGCACCTCAAGAAAACGTTGTTCAAAGTTACCCGCCAACGCCACGGGCCACTCCACCATGCCGGTAACCTCATCCAGCAATGCATCATCGATCACTGCGCGTCCGCCCAGCCCCACTGCAACCTCCATCACCTGCGCGCGCACTGCTTCACGGCGTGCGTTAAAATCCGCCATCACATGCCCTTCGCTTTCTAGCAGCGGCGCATAAGCCGCGGGCTCAGCAAGATAGAGCGTATCGGGGTGATGAAAACGATGGCCTCGTGTCGTCTGGCCAGTCTCAACACCAAACATTGAGGCTTTGATCACCTCATCACCCAGCAACATCACCAGCCAATGTACCGGGCGTACAAATTCCGCCTTCGACGAACCCCAGCGCATACGCTTAGGAATGGGCAGTTGCTTCAATGCCGCTTCAATAATGCCCGGCAACAACTCACTGCTCGCCTTGCCCTGCTTCGCACTGCGAAAGACGAGCCATGCGCCTTTTTTCGTTTCGAGCGTTTCCAGCGCCTCAACCTCGACACCACATGATTTTGCAAAACCCTGTACCGCCCGGGTGGGAAGACCATCATCATCAAATGCCGCCGTCACGGCGGGGCCACGACGCTCATCAATGGCATCGGCCTGGGCAGTCTCCAATCCAGTCACATGGATGGCAAGACGACGCGGTGCAGCGTACCAATGTGTTTCGTTATAATCGAGCGCGGCCTTCTTCAACCCTTCACGCACACCGCCATCAAGCGCCTCCCCCAGCTTGCGCAACGCCCGCGGGGGTAGCTCTTCTGTGCCTATCTCAAAAAGAAAATCAGCTCTATCCGACACGGTTTACCATCTCCAATCTCAATTTAATCCTTGACTCAAACCAGCGCTCGTCACGACGATGACACATTTTTCTTTTCATCCGAAGCACACATCGGGAAGCCCAATGCTTCACGTGCAGCGTAGTAGGCCTCGGCCACTGCACGCGACAGTGTGCGCACGCGGCCAATAAATCGCGCGCGCTCAGTCACACTAATGGCGTGGCGTGCATCGAGCAGGTTGAACAGATGAGACGCTTTTAACACCATCTCATAAGCGGGCAACGGCAAACCTGCCTCGATCAATTTTTTGCTCTCACTTTCACAGTTATCAAAGGCCGCAAACAGCGCATCGACATCGGCATGCTCAAAATTATAGGTCGACATCTCGACCTCATTTTGATGAAACACATCACCGTAGGTCACTTTGCCCAATGGGCCATCGGCCCACACCAGGTCAAAGACGCTCTCAACCCCCTGAAGGTACATCGCGATACGTTCCAGGCCATAAGTGATTTCACCCGTGACGGGCGCGCAGCTAAGGCCGCCGACCTGCTGGAAGTAAGTAAATTGCGTCACCTCCATGCCGTTGAGCCACACTTCCCAGCCGAGCCCCCACGCACCGAGCGTGGGCGATTCCCAGTTGTCTTCGACAAAGCGGACATCATGCTCCAGCAGATCCAGCCCCATCGCACGCAGTGAGCCAAGATAGAGCTCCTGAATCTCCAGCGGTGACGGCTTGATCACCACCTGAAACTGGTAGTAATGCTGCAATCGATTTGGGTTTTCACCATAACGCCCATCGGTGGGACGACGCGATGGCTGCACATAGGCAGCGGCCCACGGCTCAGGGCCAATCGCACGTAAAAAGGTGGCGGGATGAAAGGTGCCGGCACCGACTTCCAAATCATATGGCTGCAGCAGCACGCAGCCGTGTCCGGCCCAATACTGTTGTAATCCCAGGATAAGCCCCTGAAAGGTTGAACTGTCTATTGTCTGGAGATCTTTCACGTCTGATTTACAACTTAACATTATTTATTAAATGGCTTTAAAAACACCTGAATTTTATCCGGGCAAGTATACCTTGCCACAAGGTGTTTTGTATCAATTTAGCCGTTTATAACGATCATACCGGGTCAAGCTCCCCCTTTTCGGTGCCGATAGCATTATTAACGGAGGTGCTATTTATGAGTGAACTTGTGATTCAACCAACCACCACCGCGCAATGGCATGCACTGGTCAGTGATGCCGAACATGCAGCGGGATACACACTGGGCGAAGAGCTGGAAAGCTACCTTGTCTTTCTTTTAATGCGCTTTACCCGTAAGCCACAGATGCTGTCACGCGTCATGGCACTCGATTACCTCAAACAGACCCACGGTTCGCGTGCTGCGCGTGGCCAGAAACTAAAAGATGTTGGCGACCACTGCCTGCTCTTTTCAGGCCTCTTCCCGCAACACGCGGAAAAACGGATGGTCAAGGTCAGCTATTTTGTCAAACTGGGCCGTAGCGCCTACCAACAGGTATTCGAAAATCTTCACAATCACGATACGCTCTACTCACACCTGAGCAAAGACTTCGTCACACTGATGGACATCCTGCAGACCATGCGCGACATCCAGCATGATAATAATCACAAGACCCATCTCAGCCCTATGCACGCCTTTGATCTGTGGCATGACACCGGCAGCAACCACGCCTACCGGGCAATCAAATCGATGACCAATGGAGACCCGGTAAAACCCGCTTTTGTCGATTTTCCTGACGATAATCCCTCACTAAAAAGGCATTAATTCAACCCTCTCATCATCGCCTGACACCAGTTAAATGGGATCAGGCGATGTATTGCGCTGATGCTCTTTGCTATAATCGACCGATTATCAGCAAACCCAATTCACACACCAGAGCTATCAATGAATAAACAACCCAAAGCCGTCGCGCTTATATCGGGCGGGCTAGACTCCATGTTAGCCGTCAAGGTTCTGCTTGAGCAGGGCGTCCACGTTGAAGGGATCAACTTTTACACCGGTTTTTGCGTCGAAGGCCACACTCATGCCATCCGCAAACATGACCAGAAAAAGGAAAAACGCAACAACGCGCTGTGGGTCGCGGAACAGCTCGGCATCAAACTTCACATCATCGATGTGATCGAAGAATACAAAGACGTACTCACCAACCCCAAACATGGCTACGGCGCAAACCTCAACCCCTGTCTCGATTGCAAGTCGTTTATGGTTACCAAGGCCCGTGAATGGATAGAAGAAAACGGGTTCGACTTCATCATTACAGGTGAAGTGATCGGCCAACGCCCGATGTCACAACGCAAAGACACCATGCCAATCATCGCAGCTGAGTCTGGCGCAGATGATCGCCTGTTACGCCCCCTGTGTGCAAAACTACTCCCGCCAACGATGCCAGAACGCGAAGGGTGGGTCGAGCGCGAAAAGCTATACGACTTCAATGGCCGTTCTCGTAAACCACAGATGGCACTCGCCGCACAATTTGGCTTCGACGACTACGCACAGCCCGCGGGCGGCTGCTGCTTTCTCACCGACCAGTCCTACTCTGCCAAACTCGGTGAT
>CALZHD010000129.1 GCA_945787155.1 uncultured Gammaproteobacteria bacterium
ACGATACGTCATCCAACGTACCGTCTTCATGCATCGGCGTTACAAGCGCCACCATACTGCCGTGAAACATCTAGAATCTCCATCTGGAATCTTTAACTGAAACCTGAACCACAAAATCTTTGCCGCCAAGTATACTACTTTTCCAATAACCAAATAAGCCACCGTGTAGATAATCTTCCTGAATCGCAGTAGTTTCTCAAAACGAGCGCTTCACGTATGATAAAAGAAGCTAAACAATATCCACTCAGGAGGATCACGATTTGACACAGCATCTCGTCATCAGTGCCGTAGGCAAAGACCAGCCCGGCATCGTCAATGCGCTCTCGCTCTCCATCTTCGATGCTCAGTGCAACATCGTCGACAGCCGCATGGCAGTGCTTGGTGGTGAATTTGCTATTATCCTGATGGTTTCCGGAGAGGATGAAGCGATCTCGCATCTCACCACCCACCTCGCTGACGAGTCTGAAAAACTCGGCCTTACCATCACGACTAAAGAGACCCTGGCACGCGAAAACACCCAGACAGTGATCCCCTACATTATCGAAGCCATTGCACTCGACCACCCGGGGGTTGTCTACCAGCTCGCCAATTTCCTCTCCAGCAAACAGATCAACATTGAGACGCTCACCACGGAGTCCTATGCTGCCGCGCATACCGGCACACCGATGTTTGCGGTCTCCATCACCGTCGGCATCCCGCTCGAACAGAAAATCAACGCACTGCGAGATGAGTTTACTGACTTCTGTAATGAGCTTAATATCGATACCACATTTCAACCGCTCAAAAGGCTATAACTCCCATGAACTCAGCATCTAATCCAACCACCATCATGAGAAAAAACTGTGACTGAACTCACCATTGGCAAAGCAGTGCCTGACTTCGAGGCAATCGCAACAGGCGATAAAACCATCACGCTGTCTCAACTACAGGGCAAACATGTCGTCATCTATTTCTACCCTAAGGACAGCACCCCAGGCTGTACCCGTGAAGGGCAGGATTTTCGTGACTACCATAATAAATTCAAACGCCAGAAATGCCTGATCTTCGGTGTCTCTCGTGACAGCATCAAGTCACATGAAAACTTTAAAGCAAAACAGGCGTTCACCTTTGATCTACTATCGGATAAAGATGAGGTACTTTGCGGACTCTTCTCTGTCATGAAGATGAAGAACATGTATGGTAAAAAGGTTCGCGGTATTGAGCGCAGTACCTTCCTGATAGATGCAGATGGCGTCCTGCAGCATGAGTGGCGTGGCGTGAAGGTCGATGGGCATGTTGAAGAAGTACTGCAGCGCGTTAAATCTATTAACAAACAGAAGTAAGCGATGACAAACAGGAATACTAAATCAAAGCGGTTTTTTGTTCTTGACACGAATGTTCTGATGCACGATCCATCGTCGATCTTTCGTTTTCAAGAGCACGATATCTTTGTCCCGATGATCGTACTTGAAGAGCTGGATAACAATAAACGCGGCACCTCAGAGGCGTCACGTAATGCGCGCCTTGCCAGTCGCTTTATCGAAGAGCTGATGAGTGATGGAGCCAAACATGAAATAGAGAAAGGGCTAAAGCTACCAGCACCAGAAAGTGGTAATACGACCAGTGGCCGTCTCTTTCTACAGACGCGCACACTCACCTCTGAATTACCGCAGAATTTACCGGGCAACAAGGCCGATAATCAGATCCTTTCAACGGCACTTGCACTGCAAAAAGAACACAAAAAGACTGTCGTCACCATTATCTCTAAAGATATCAACCTGCGTATCAAAGCAGTGGCCCTCGGTATTCCCGCAGAAGACTATCGAGTTGATCAGGTGCTGGATGACCTTAGTCTCCTCTATAGTGGCCAAAACAAACTCGACGAAGACTTCTGGGATAAACACAGCAAAGAGCTAACATCATGGAAAGAAGGAGACAAAACCTTTTACAAGATCGCTGGACCTGATAGCCAACACTGGTACCCAAACCAGTTGATTCATGATGACAAAGAACATGGTTTCGAGGCGATCGTTCGCGCTGTCGAAAATGGCTGTGCAACTGTTGAGGTCTGTAATAATTATCGCTCAAGCCATCACAATGTATGGGGCGTCAATGCACGCAATCGAGAACAAAACTTCGCGCTTAATCTGCTGCTCGATCCAAACGTTGATTTTGTCACGCTACTCGGCAATGCTGGCACAGGTAAAACACTCCTGACACTGGCCGCAGGGCTTGCGCAGGTGCTTGATGAACGTCGCTATCATGAAATCATCATGACCCGAGTGACCGTTCCAATGGGGGAAGATATCGGTTTCCTGCCCGGCACCGAAGAAGAAAAAATGGCGCCGTGGATGGGGGCGCTAATGGACAACCTTGAGGTACTTTCGAATGCAGAAGGCGGTGTATGGGGGCGTGCGGCAACCAATGACCTGCTCACCAACCGCATTCGCATCCGCTCACTTAACTTTATGCGGGGACGGACCTTTCTCAATCGCTATCTGATTATCGATGAGGCGCAGAATCTGACATCAAAGCAGATGAAGTCCCTGATTACTCGTGCTGGTCCTGGCACCAAAGTGGTCTGTCTTGGCAACACTGCGCAGATCGATACACCCTATCTCACAGAAACCACTGCCGGCATTACCTATGTGGTCGATCGCTTTTCAGACTGGGCACACAGCGGTCACATCACATTGATCAGTGGTGAACGCTCACGCCTTGCAGATTACGCTTCGGAGATCCTTTAGCCCCAGCCCCCAGCCCCACAGAGAGCGCCCAATTTATGCCGCTCGTCGCTGACTCTCTTCGGGTGGCGGCTCAGCCTCTATCTGCTCTTCAGAACGAGGCCATGAATTCATCAATGCCTTCACCAAAGTCGCCAGGGGAATCGCAAAGAAGACCCCCCAGAACCCCCACAGGCCACCAAACACCAGTACTGCAGTAATGATCGCCACCGGATGTAGATTTACCGCTTCTGAGAATAACCATGGTACCAGTAGATTTCCATCTAGCGCCTGAATAACGCCGTAGGCGGCCATCACATAGGCAAAATCAGCGCTCCAGCCCCACTGAAAATAGGCAATAATGGCTACCGGAAAGGTGACCGCTGCCGCCCCAATATATGGCACAACCACAGATAGACCGACTAAGGCGCCTAATAGCATCGCATATTGTAACCCCATCAGGGCAAATACAATGAAGGTCACTACACCCACAATGATGATCTCCAGAAACTTACCACGCACGTAGTTTCCGATTTGCTGATCCATCTCTTCCCAGATTTCAATAGCTAGCGCCCGCTCTGGCGGCATATAGTCTGAGACCCAGTCGAGGAAAACATGCTTATCTTTCAAGAACAGGAAGACCAGTACCGGCACCAGAATCAGATAGATAATTAAAATAAATAGACCAGAGATCGATGCTAGCGAAAATGACACCACATCCTGACCCACATCAGTCACTGCCGAGCGGATCGTTGTCATCAGCTCCCCTACCTGCGCCTCTGAGATAAAGTTTGGATAATTGACAGGTAGCTGCAATAGACTCTGCTGACCCTTGCCGATCATCGCTGGCAGTTCCTGTAGCAGCTGCGTCAGCTGACCAAAAAGCAGCGGCATCAGACCAAAAATCATCAGTAATAACAGCGCACAGAACGGCATAAAGACCATCAGTACCGATGGCAGACGTGCAATCTCGCGCCGCTGGATCAAACTCACCAGTCCTTCCAGCAGATAAGCAATCACCAGGCTAGCCAGCAGTGGCGCCAGCATCTCACCCATAAAGATCACGATCGCAAAACCTGCGACTAACAACAGAGCGAGAATGACCCCTTCCTGATCAGTAAAGTAACGCCTAAACCATCTGATAAGCACTTGAGCCATATTACAGAAAAGCCTCTTGTTTCAGAGCGATAGATCGCATAACGAACGTGAACATAAGATCATATACCAGCATAGAATCAAGGCCTAGCGATCTCTACAATACGATATCATTTTATCTGAAAAGAGATAAAGCCAACCATATTCAGCGTGTTATTTAATAATATAACTTATCCCCAACAGAGACGTTGAGCGCTTGATCAGCGGCGCCGCAATTAAGCGCAATTTCGACTAAACCGTTTGAGTTCTTGTACCAGAAAACCACCCCAGCTGCTACTTCACCAAATGTCCGTGCATAGGAAACCTTATGGCCAGCAAGCGCAATAACAACTTCAGTTGAAAGACTCTCGGCTCGTACTCCGGTAATAATGTTACCAAAGCGGTCAATATACGCAACGTAGGGATAATCATCTGTAACCGCAGCCAGTTCAGCCCTTTTCTCTGATGACACCAGTTTTTCAGTCGGAAATAGATCAGACGCAAGCTCGGCTGCAATCGGCGCAAACAGATCGCGTCCGTGAAAAGAATTCGATAATGCTTGTGGACGCCAGGTGATCGTCCAGCACTGTGACAACGGGTCATGCTTCATCACTAGATCAAAAAGACCATTATCAGGCCCAACAAACCAGCAATCATTTGATTTGAGGACAATTCCACGCCGTTCTGGCATTCCAACGCCCGGATCAATCACACATAAAAACACTGATCCGGCAGGGAAACCTCGGCTGTATGCGGCAATGAGTGCGGCACTGGCCTGAGGTTGATAAGGTGGTAAATCAGAAAAGAGATCGATGACCTTGCAATCAGGTACTTGTTGATACAAAGCAGCCTTTACCTGACCAATATATGGCCCTTCGATACCAAAATCAGTGGATAAAACGATCATCATATTCACAAAAAAGCCGGGGTAAACCCCGGCTTTTTATTTAACTTGTGCTTTCTGAGCTCTCTTCCTCAACTTCTGGAAGTGGGCGATCGACCAGTTCTACAATCGCCATCGGTGCGCTATCACCATCTCTAAAACCACATTTCAGAATTCGCAGATAACCACCTGGACGTTCCAGATAACGCGGCCCCAGGTCATTAAATAGCTTGGTGACTATTTCGCGATCACGAACACGTGCGAATGCCAGACGGCGATTCGCAACACTGTCCTTCTTAGCAAGTGTGATCAGCGGCTCGACGACACGACGTAATTCCTTTGCCTTTGGCAAAGTCGTGCGTATCATTTCATGGCGAACCAGTGATGCGGCCATGTTTTTAAACATAGCCTCACGATGACTGCTTGTTCTATTTAGTTTTCTACCACTCTGTCTATGACGCATTTTCTATATTCTCATTAACAAAAGCTTAAGCTGACGCTTCAACTTTATCTTCTGAACTTCTGTTTGCACCAACAAGTCCTGCTGGCGGCCAATTTTCTAAAACTTTTTACCAAGATTTGGCGTTTTCAACAATTCTACTTCAGTGCGTTGAATCAAATCACCAATAAAGAAGATATTTTCTGCCTTGAGGCAGTTTGCTGAACGCACTGTTAACTCAAGATCATCAACTGGGCGCAGCAGAATCGGGTCAATATCTGCTTCCGGTTGTACTGGCTCTTCGATTGTTGTTGTCTCTAGATCAACAAAGATCGAAAGCTGATCTTTAAGAATACTCGCTGCACGGCGGATCGCTTCTTCTGGGTCAATGCTGCCGTTAGTCTCAATATCAATAATCAGTTTATCAAGATCGGTACGCTGCTCAACACGTGCACTTTCAACGTTATATGCAATACGACGAACAGGTGTAAAAGAAGCATCCAGCTGCAAGTTGCCTATAGGGCGACTCTCATCCATCACATCCTGAGTAGCCGCACTGCGACGATTAACAGCTGGCTGATAACCACGACCACGCTCAATCTTTAATCGCATGTTGAGTTCACCGACTTCAGTCAGATTAGCAATAACATGATCAGGATTCATGATCTCGATGTCATGCGACAACTCGATGTCACTGGCAAGCAACTGACCAGCGCCTTTTTTGCTAACCGTCAGAATAGCCTCGTTACGTTCGTGCATAACAATAGACAGACCCTTCAGGTTTAACAGGATATCAATTACATCCTCCTGAACACCTTCTATTGTTGTGTATTCATGTAATACGCCATCAATCTCAACCTCCGTGACGGCACAGCCGGGAATTGAGGACATGAGGATACGACGAATCGCATTACCAAGCGTATGACCAAATCCACGCTCTAAAGGTTCCAGTGTCACCTTGGCGCGCAGATCGCTAATAACCTGTACATCAACCACACGTGGTTTTAAAAATTCGTTTGCTGAGCCCTGCATTAACTGTCCTCTCTAGAGTCCGATATTCAGATTTAATAATCGTTTCAAATCAACAAGAAATATAATTACTTCGAGTACAACTCAACAATTAAATGCTCATTAATCTCTGCAGGCAGATCACTTCGTTCCGGGCAAGCCTTGAAGGTGCCAGACATTTTTTCACCATCAACCTGAATCCAGTCAGCAAAGCCTTGTTGTTGTGCAAATTCCAGAGATGATTTGATGCGCAACTGCCCCTTAGATTTTTCACATACCGCCAGTTCATCTCCAGGCTTTACCTGATAGCTTGGGATGTTAACTTTCTTACCATTCACTGTAAGTGCATTATGTCTTACCAGCTGACGCGCTTCGCTACGTGACACGCCCATTCCCATACGGTAAGCAACATTATCAAGTCGACACTCCAGGATCTTCAGTAGATTCTCACCAGTCGAGCCTTTACGGCGATCTGCTTCACTATAGTAGCTTCTGAACTGGTCTTCCAGGACGCCATAAATTCTTCTGACTTTCTGTTTTTCACGCAGCTGTACTGCATAATCTGTCAGGCGTGTACGTCGGGTACCATGCTGACCGGGAGGAAAAGCTCTGTTCTCTACCGCACATTTCGCGGTATGACACTTTTCACCCTTAAGGAAAAGCTTTTCGCCTTGACGGCGACACAAGCGACATTTTGCACCTACATATTTAGCCACAATAACCTACCTTAAACTCGACGCTTTTTCGATGGACGACACCCGTTATGCGGGATTGGAGTCACATCTGAAATGCTATTAATTTTAAAACCAGCGGAGTGCAGCGCGCGAACAGCAGATTCACGACCAGGTCCAGGACCTTTTACCATCACATCCATATTTTTCATGCCAAACTCTTTAACCACAGAACCGGCTCTTTCAGCAGCAACCTGCGCTGCAAAAGGGGTACTCTTTCTTGAGCCACGAAAGCCAGAGCCACCAGCAGTTGCCCAAGCCAAGGTGTTTCCCTGACGGTCAGTGATGGTGATAATTGTGTTGTTAAATGAGGCGTGAACATGAGCCACACCATCTACAACATTTTTTTTGACGCGCTTACGCGCGCGATTGCTTGTTTTAGCCATGATCTACTGGTCGCTTCCGTAATTTTTTACTTTCTAATCGCTTTACGTGGCCCTTTACGGGTACGTGCATTTGTCTTGGTTCTCTGTCCCCGAAGTGGTAATCCTCGGCGATGGCGGATTCCACGGTATGCGCCGAGATCCATTAAGCGCTTGATATTCATCGTAACTTCACGACGAAGATCGCCCTCAACCTCGAATTTACCCACTTCTGTACGCAGTGACTCAAGCTCAACTTCAGTCAGATCTTTGACTTTTGTCGTTGGATCGATGCTGCTTACTTCACAAATCTTACTTGCCCGGGTTGCTCCGATACCGTAAATTGCTGTTAAGGCAATGACAGTATGCTTGTTTACCGGGATATTGATGCCTGCAATACGGGCCATCTAAACACTCCTAAACACTAAAATCGCTTCGCCTTCGCGAAAACGGCTAATTCTATTATTGATGGGCGACGAAATCAATAAAAATCCGTGCCAATCAGTCACTAACCTTGTCTTTGTTTGTGACGAGCATCTTTACAGATAACTCGAACCACGCCTTTTCTGCGGACAACTTTGCAATTTCTGCAGATTTTCTTTACTGATGCACGTACTTTCACCGTCTTTCTCCAGACCTAAATATAATCAGTTATTACAAGTCTAGCGCTTTGATGCGCCGCCCTTCAGCTTCGACTTTTTCAGCAGGCTGTCATACTGATGAGACATCAGATGTGATTGGACTTGCGCCATAAAGTCCATCACAACAACCACGATAATCAACAAAGATGTACCACCAAAATAGAATGGGACATTCCAGTAAACAATCAAAAACTCAGGTAACAAACACACAGCAGTAATATAAAGTGCGCCAACAAGTGTTAAACGTGTCATCACAGAATCAATGTACTGCGCAGTCTGCTCACCAGGGCGGATACCAGGAATAAACGCCCCTGATTTCTTAAGATTATCCGCCGTATCTTTTGGATTATATTGTAATGCTGTGTAAAAAAAGCAGAAAAAGATAATCGCAAATGCCAGTAGCATCACATAGAGTGGCTGTCCTGGCGATATCATTTGAGATATATCCTGTAGCCATTCCATCCCTTCAGCACTACCAAACCACCCGCCAATAGTCGCAGGGAACATGATAATAGCTGACGCAAATATGGGTGGTATTACACCCGCCATGTTTACCTTGAGCGGCAAATGACTCGTTTGGCCTGCATACATCTTACGCCCCTGTTGACGCTTGGCGTAGTTAACGGTGATCCGTCGCTGCCCGCGCTCAACAAACACAACAAAAGCAGTCACTGCAAATGCCAGGGTGATAATAGTCAGTACAGCTACAGAACTCATCTCACCAGTTCGAGCCAACTCAAGCGTGCCGCCAATGGCGGAGGGCAATCCCGCCACAATTCCGGCAAAGATTATAATAGAAATACCATTACCAATACCACGCTCGGTCACCTGTTCACCCAGCCACATTAAAAACATCGTGCCGGTCACAAGACTCAACGCTGCTACCAATCTAAAGTCCCAACCGGGGTCAATAACAACACCACCGCCACCAATCTGCTGACTCTCAAGTGCAATAGAGATTCCTAACGCCTGGAAAGTTGCAAGAAATAGCGTTAAATAGCGTGTATATTCGGACAACTTGCGGCGCCCAGCTTCACCTTCTTTTTTCAACTGCTCTAGCTTTGGCGATACAGCTGTCAATAGCTGGATAATAATCGATGCCGAAATATAGGGCATCACGCCTAAAGCAAATACCGACAAACGTCCCAGCGCACCACCTGAGAACATATTAAACATATCGATGATCGTGCCACGGCTCTGCTCAAACAGCGCAGCCAGTGCCATCGGGTCAATCCCTGGCACAGGGATATGTGTACCGATGCGGTACACAAGCAGTGCGCCGAGAACAAACAACAAACGTTGTTTAAGTTCTGTCAGGCGTCCAGCGCCTGCCAATGCTGAGCCAGATGCGACCACTTAATCCTCGATTTTGCCGCCAGCAGCTTCAATCGCTGCACGAGCACCTTTTGTCACATTAATACCACGAACGGTAACCGCTGATGTAATCTCACCAGAAGCAATCACTTTTGCCTTAAGAGTCTGATGCGGGACAATATCCGCTGCAATCAAACCAGCCAGATCTACCACGTCACCCTCAACAGCCAACAATTCATGCAGTCGTACTTCTGCACGAGTCGCCTTCACCCGAGATGAAAAGCCCACTTTTGGAAGACGACGCTGCAGTGGCATCTGGCCACCTTCAAAACCGACTTTATGGAAGCCGCCAGAACGCGAATGCTGACCTTTATGACCACGTCCACAAGTCTTACCCAGACCTGAGCCGATGCCTCGACCTACTCGCTTGCGTGTCTGTTTAGCGCCGACACCTGGCTTGATTGTATTAAGATACATCTTACTCTTCCTCAATTCTCAACATGTAATAGGCTTTATTGATCATGCCGCGGGTACAAGGAGTATCTTCAACTGACACAGTCTGATGCATCCTGCGCAACCCTAGACCGGCAAGACACGCCTTGTGTGATGCCAAGCGTCCATTTGGGCTGCGTACCAGCGTCACTTTAATTTGTCTCTTGTTATCAACCATTAGAATTAGTCCAATATTTCCTTAACAGTTTTACCACGTTTTGCAGCAACCGCTTCAGCATTTGTCATTTCGCGTAGGCCATTGACCGTTGCACGAACTACATTCACAGGATTGGTTGATCCAATGCACTTCGCAAGCACATCCTGTACACCCAAAACTTCAAACACTGCACGCATTGCACCACCTGCAATAATCCCAGTACCCGGTGTTGCCGGCTGCATGAAAACCTTTGCAGCGCCATGTGTCGCTGTAATTGGATACTGCAGGGTCACGTCGTTTAACTTAACGTCAACCATGTTGCGGCGCGCATCTTCCATCGCCTTCTGAATGGCGATCGGCACCTCACGTGCCTTCCCGCTACCAAAACCAACACGGCCTTTTCCATCACCAACAACGGTTAGCGCAGAAAAACCAAACTGACGTCCACCTTTTACTACTTTGGCAACACGACGGACACCTACAAGCTTTTCTTGCAGATCATCACTTTTTTGAGAAGCATCAAACTTAGCCATTTCCTAGCCCTTAGAATTCGAGGCCGTTTTCACGCGCAGCTTCCGCCAACGCTTTCACACGACCATGGTATTTTTTATCTAGCGTCGAGACGCTTGCAATAACATCAGCACCACTTGTGCCGATCAGTTGCGCATAAATATGTCTTGGCGTACGAAAAATACAAAGCCTTTCAACACCCAGCTCTTTGATCTTCGCTCTTGTACGTCGCGCTCTACGTAAACGACCTGTTTTCTTCTCCACGCTATTCACCTATATAATTCTAAATGTGGGCTTAATTATTTCTTCTTGGCTTCTTTCATCACGATATGCTCGCCAACGTAACGCACACCCTTACCTTTGTAAGGCTCTGGTGGACGAAAGGCGCGAATGTTCGCCGCTGCCTGACCAACCATTTGCTTATCCGCACCCTTAACCACGATTTCAGTCTGACTCGGGGTCTCGACTGTAATCCCTTCAGGTGCTTCAAAGTTAACTGGATGAGAGAAGCCCAGGGTCAGGTTCAATACTTTGCCCTGTGCCTGCGCACGATAACCAACACCCACTAACGCCAATTTCTTTTCAAAACCAGTGTGAACGCCTGTCACCATGTTATTAACGATCGCACGTGTAGTACCCGACAGTGCAATGGCTGATTTCCCTTTGGCGCGTGTCGCGACTCGCAGTTCATCACCTTCTTTAACAACTTCAACGTCGTTATGTACAGAAAATGTCAGCTGACCCTTTCCACCTTTAACGGAAATGTCCTGGCCATTGATTGAAACTTCAACGCCTGATGGGACAGTAACCGGATTTTTTGCAATTCTGGACATAGCTCAACCAATCAAGAAACGTAACAAAGAACTTCACCGCCATGACCTGCCGAGCGTGCTGCGCGATCTGTCATAACACCCTTCGAGGTAGATACGATAGCGATTCCTAACCCGGCCTGAACCTTCGGAATGACGCCTTTACCTCTATATACTCTCAAACCTGGACGACTCGCTCGTTTAAGTTCGTCGATAACCGGCTTACCTTGATAATATTTCAGTACAATTGTCAGTGACTTTTTATTATCACTTTCCTGCGTAGAAAAACCATTAATATAGCCTTCAGCCTTCAGTACCTCAGCAATCGCCACTTTCAGCGTTGAGGACGGCATGGACACATCAACTTTATTGGCTGCTTGTGCGTTGCGGATACGTGTTAACAAATCCGCTATTGGGTCGGTCATGCTCATTTATAAATCCTAACCAGTCGTTTTATTCAATAATTCTAATTCAGTCACGCAGGTATAAACCTGTGACTTACCAACTCGCCTTAACCAGGCCCGGCACATCACCGCGCATAGCAGACTCTCTCAATTTATTGCGGCTCAAGCCAAACTTACGATAAAAGCCATGCGGTCTGCCCGTAATTTTACAACGTTTACGTTGTCGGGTAGGGCTAGCATCCCTTGGAAGCGCATGAAACTTTCGTTGTGCAGCATCACGCTCTTCATCAGAAACATTCTGGTCTTTCATTATACGCTTTAACTCAGCACGTTTTACCGCATATTTCTCTACAGTACGTGTTCTTTTAGCTTCACGGTTGATCATCGAAACTTTTGCCATCGTTCAGACCTCAGTTCTTAAATGGGAAATTGAATGCTTCCAGCAGTGCACGACCTTCTTCGTCGGTTTTTGCTGTCGTGGTGACAGTAATGTCGAGGCCACGTAAAGTATCAATTTTTTCATACTCAATTTCAGGGAACATGATCTGCTCGCGAACACCCATGCTGTAGTTACCACGACCATCAAATGACTTGCCATTTAACCCGCGAAAATCACGGATACGGGGTATAGAGACGGTGATTAAACGATCCAGGAACTCATACATGCGGTCACGGCGCAATGTCACTTTACAGCCAATTGGCCAGCCGTCACGGATTTTAAAACCTGCCACAGACTTGCGTGCATAAGTCACAATAACTTTTTGACCACTAATTTTCTGCAGGTCATTTACCGCATGTTCAATTATCTTTTTATCACCAACGGCCTCACCGACACCCATATTCAGGGTAATCTTTGTGATGCGAGGTACTTCCATCACGCTTTTGTAGCCCATCTTCTCAACCAGCTGATTGACTACGTTATCGCGATAATGATTCTGGAGTCTTGCCATCTTCCTATCCAACCTTAAAATTATTAGCTATCAATGACTTCATTGTCGGACTTGAAAAAGCGAACCTTACGTCCATCTTCCAAAGTCCTGATGCCTACCCGGTCAGCTTTCTTACTCGCTGGATTATACAGCGCAACATTAGAGATATTCAGAGGCATCTCTTTGCTTACAATACCGCCAGCAATGCTACGATTCGGGTTAGGTTTTGTGTGACGCTTAGCCATGTTTATATTCTCAACGATCACTCGATCATCGCTGACTACTTTAATAACTGTGCCTCGCTTACCTTTATCTTTACCGGCGATTACAATTACATCATCATTTTGTTTAATCTTTTTCATCTTAATATCGTCCGCGCAATCAGCCTTATAGAACTTCTGGGGCCAATGAAATGATCTTCATGAAACGTTCTGTACGTAACTCTCGTGTCACAGGGCCGAAGATACGCGTACCAATCGGCTGTAGCTGAGCATTCAGCAGTACAGCTGCATTCGAGTCAAAGCGAATCAATGAACCATCGTCGCGGCGTACACCTTTACAGGTTCTGACAACAACTGCGTTATAGACTTCACCTTTTTTGACTTTGCCACGAGGAATCGCTTCCTTCACACTAACTTTAATAATGTCACCAACACCGGCATAGCGGCGGTGTGAACCACCCAGTACCTTGATACACATTAGCTGACGTGCACCACTGTTATCAGCAACGTCGAGTCTTGATTGCATCTGTATCATCGTTTTTCCCCGTAAACCTTATATATTTACAGGCCTGGCAACTAGCCAGCAGCCTTTTCAACGACTGAGACTAGCATCCATGACTTACTTTTAGACAATGGCCTGCACTGCTCGATCGTTACTAAATCACCTTCATTACATTCGTTATTCTCGTCATGCGCATGTAGCTTACAGGAACGTTTGATGTATTTTTTGTAGAGTGGGTGAGGCTCTTTTCTTTCAACAAGCACAGTAACTGTCTTATCCATCTTGTCACTAACAACACGACCGGTGACGTTACGTGACTCCTTCGCTTGTTCACTCATGATTCATTACCCGCTTTTTTCTCGTTGATTACTGTATTGATGCGCGCAATATTCCGGCGAACGTTCTTCAGCAAATGAGACTGGGTCAGCTGACCAGTGCCTTTTTGCATGCGCAAGTTAAACTGTTCGCGCAGCAGCTCAAGCTTCTCACTATTCAGTTCATTAATCGTTTTTTCTCTAAGCTCAGTCGCATTCATCACATCACCGTCCGACTTACAAATGTTGTTTGCACGGGTAATTTCGCAGCGGCCAGCTCAAATGCTTCACGTGCTATCTCTTCAGAAACACCTTCCATTTCATATAGCATACGGCCTGGCTGAATCTGGGATACCCAATATTCGACGTTACCTTTACCCTTACCCTGTCTCACTTCGATTGGTTTTTTGGTGATTGGCTTGTCTGGGAAAATTCTGATCCAGATTTTACCACCACGCTTAATGTGGCGTGTCATTGCACGACGCGCGGCTTCAATCTGACGAGCTGTAATACGCCCGCGCGTTGTTGCCTTAAGCCCATATTCACCGAAGCTTACTTTATTACCAACAGTTGCCAGCCCGCGATTGCGGCCTTTCATCTGTTTGCGAAATTTTGTCTTTTTTGGCTGATCTTCCTGCTCAGGCGTATCAAATACCTCACCCTTGAATACCCATACCTTGATTCCAATGACACCGGAAGGGGTATGCGCTTCGGCAAAGCCATAATCAATGTCAGCACGGAGTGTATGGAGCGGCACTCGACCTTCACGGTACCATTCGCGGCGCGCAATCTCTGCGCCATTCAAACGACCAGCGACATTAATCTTAATGCCCTGCGCGCCTAAGCGCATGGTATTGGTTACTGCTCGCTTCATTGCGCGGCGATACATAATACGTCGCTCCAGCTGCTGTGCAACACTCTCTGCAACCAGCTGCGCATCCAGTTCAGGCTTACGAATTTCCTCGATGTTGATATGCACCGGAATACCCATCATCTTGGTAACTTCTTTACGCAGCGCTTCGATATCTTCGCCTTTTTTACCAATGACCATTCCTGGGCGCGCTGTATGCACGGTAATACGAGCATTACGCGCAGGACGTTCGATCTGGATTCTGCTAACAGACGCCTGCTGTAGTTTCTTTTTCAGATACTCACGTACCTTAAGATCAGTTAACAGATAATCAGCATAGTCTTTCGAATCGGCATACCATTTCGATGTCCAATCCTTAACGATACCGAGGCGAATACCTATT
>CALZHD010000130.1 GCA_945787155.1 uncultured Gammaproteobacteria bacterium
CAGTCCGGCGAGCGCACCGTTAAGTACCATCGTCAGATCGGCCTTACCAAACATCAGGCGCGCGGTGAGCAGTGCCGCGATCACACCGCCTGCAGCAGCGGCGTTAGTGTTTACGAAGACTTTAGCAACGGCATTCGCTTCTCCGACATCAGACAGCTTAAGCTCTGAACCGCCGTTGAAGCCGAACCAGCCCAGCCACAGGATAAAGGTACCGAGGGTCGCCAGTGGCATGTTGGCGCCGGTAATGGGGTTGATCTGACCGTTCGGACCGTACTTGCCTTTACGTGCACCCAGCAGGATGACACCGGCGAGCGCAGCAGCAGCACCTGCTAGATGAACAGTACCCGAGCCTGCAAAATCGACATAACCAACACCACCGTCAGCGGTCAGGAAGCCACCGCCCCAGTTCCAGAAACCCTGCATTGGGTAGATGAAGCCGGTCATCACCACGCAGAAGGCAAGGAAGGCCCATAGTTTCATGCGCTCTGCAACGGCACCCGAGACGATCGACATCGCGGTGGCGACAAACACCACCTGGAAGAAGAAGTCAGAAAGCCCGGAGTAGTAGATGTCTCCACCACTGGCCAACACATCAGCCGCGCTATTGTCGCTGCTGCCCAGAATGCCATGGATGCCAGGCCAGAAGGTGCTTGAAGCACCATCGCCAGGATACATAATGCCGTAGCCCATCAATAGATACATAACACAGGCGATTGAATAGAGCGTAATATTTTTAGTTAAAATTTCGGTGGTATTTTTTGCGCGTACCATGCCTGCTTCCAGCATGGTAAAGCCGGCGGCCATCCACATGACCAGCGCACCGCATACCAGAAAATAAAAGGTATCGATGGCGTATTTTACTTCGGTTATTGCTTCCACGATTTACATCCTCCAAAAATAGAGACCAACAAATAAAGATTAGTGCTTTGAGTTACAGTGCTTCATTACCGGTCTCGCCGGTACGGATGCGGATTGCCTGTTCCAGGCTATAGACAAAGATCTTGCCGTCGCCGATCTTGCCGGTCTGGGCTGATTTCGATAGTGCTTCAATTACCTGATCCAGCAGATCGTCAGCCACCGCGATTTCAATCTTGACCTTCGGCAGGAAATCGACGACATATTCTGCGCCGCGATAGAGTTCTGTGTGTCCCTTCTGTCGGCCAAATCCTTTGACCTCGGTGACAGTAATTCCCTGTACGCCAATTTCAGACAATGCTTCACGTGCATCATCGAGTTTGAATGGTTTGATTATTGCGGCGCTGACAAGCTTCATAACTTTTCCCTCTTTATCCTTAAGTTATCCCGATCGCTCGAGAAATTGAGCCCCGCCATCGCGCTATTGGTGCGCAGGCAGAAAAAATAAATTCAATACTCCCGGTCTTTTGCACGCCCCGTGCCAGACTCGGTAATCCATTTAAAAACATGTAGATATCTAATTTGTTAGCCGTTTTGCTGTGTCGTGCCGCACCAGTAATGGGTGTTTTGTTAGTTGTTGTGCACTGGATTGGTGCGAAGTGGCGATGAAAACAGAGAGGGGTGAAATCTGTGGGAAATTGCGTACACTAGTCGTTCACGAATTAAAACAACTGTCTAGATCCCTAGGTTGATGGGTGCGACACTGCAACAGGGATAACCATGATTGATGCCAAGACAATAGAAGAATTTACTAGACGCATCTCAGATGCGCTGCCACAGGGCGCGCAGGTGCTACAACAGGATATTGAAAAAAATGTACGCGCTGTCGTCAGCAGTGGTTTTGAAAAGCTCGACCTGGTTTCTCGCGAAGAGTTTGAGGTGCAGAGTGCGGTGTTGATGCGTACCCGTGAAAAGCTGGAGGCACTGGAAAAGCAGGTGGCGGCACTTGAGGCCAGTAGCCTCAAATAACGTCATCACCGAGGGCCTGTCACAGGAAGTGGCGGGATAGAATTTAAATTCAAGCAATGGAATGCAGTTATGTCACTTGCCACCCTTTATAGCCGTGCTCAGGCCGGTATCAACGCCCCGCTGGTGACCGTTGAGGTGCACCTTGCCAATGGCCTGCCCAGCCTGTCGATTGTGGGATTACCGGAAACGGCGGTGAAAGAGAGTAAAGATCGCGTGCGGGGCGCGCTGATTAACAGCCAGTTCGAGTTTCCTGCGCGCCGCATCACCATCAACCTCGCTCCCGCTGACCTGCCCAAAGATGGTGGACGCTATGATCTCGCGATTGCGCTTGGTATTCTTGCAGCCTCGGGCCAGATTCCAGCACAGCAGCTCGGCGACTATGAATTTATTGGTGAGCTGGCATTGAGTGGTGAGCTGCGTCCAGTGCGGGGTGTATTACCGGTCTCGATGCAGGTGCGTGTGAGTGGTCGCACGCTACTGGTGCCGATTGATAATTCCAATGAGGCGGCGTTGGTGGAGGAGGCGACGGTGCTCGGCGCACGACACTTGCTCGATGTCTGTGGACATTTACATGGCAATAACCGACTCAAGCCCCATACCTATATCAATGACGGCGTATCCCAACGTGGTTACCCTAACCTCTCGGATATTCGAGGGCAGCACCATGCCAAACGTGCGCTGGAAATCTCCGCGGCGGGAGGGCACAGCCTGTTGATGATTGGCCCTCCCGGTACCGGCAAAAGTATGCTGGCGAGCCGTCTGCCTGGGATCTTGCCGCGCATGAGTAAAGAAGAGGCACTGGAGTCGGCAGCGATTAATTCAATCAGCCATAACGGTTTTGTTCCTGAGGCGTTGAACCAGCGCCCGTTCCGCACCCCGCACCACACCGCCTCCGGGGTTGCGCTGGTGGGTGGCGGTAGTCAACCGCGGCCGGGTGAGATCTCACTCTCCCATAACGGTGTGATGTTTCTTGATGAGCTGCCGGAGTTTGATCGCCGTGTGCTGGAGGTACTGCGTGAGCCGCTGGAATCGGGGCGGATCATCATCTCCCGCGCGGCGCGGCAGGCAGAATTTCCGGCGCGCTTTCAGTTGATTGCAGCGATGAACCCCTGTCCCTGTGGTTATCTTGGTGATAAAAACGGGCGTTGCCAGTGCAGTCATGAGCAGATTCGCCGTTATCGCTCACGTCTTTCAGGGCCGTTGCTGGACCGTATCGATATGCATATTGAGGTGCCAGCTGTGCCGTTCGATGAGTTGAAATCAGCACCAGAGCGCACGGAAGACCTCAGTAAGATGGCGCGAGAGCGAGTGCAGGCGGCGCGTGATTGTCAGCTAGCCCGTTGTGGTAAGGCCAATCATGCTATGGGTATTAGGGAGATTGAAGCGAGTTGTCAGCTTACTACTGAAAGCGCGCGTTTGCTGGAGCAGGCGAGCCAGCAGCTAGGGCTTTCAGCGCGCGTTTACCACCGTATTCTAAAGGTGGCACGTACGATTGCTGATCTGGCCGCTGTTGAGGCGATCACCACGCAGCATATCAGCGAGGCGATCTCGTATCGACGCCTCGATCGGCGTATTAGTTAGCCGGGGTTGGCGTTATTTTGGAGCGGGAAAGATTAACTTTGTGAGAGACAAGGTGGATATTCTGTTCTTCGACGTGCAAAAATAGTGTCACTATCTCATCAGCAGCCTGATCGCCGTAGCGGGTACTCACCTGAAAGATGTAGAACTTTCCACTGAAGACGGTATTAACCGTATTGCTTTTGAATGAGTACTTTGTCATCGGTCCCAGTTCTTTTGCCTGGTTCTGCAAAAACATCGCCCAATGGCCACGTTGCTCGGGTTTGTAGAGTTCAACGGCCTTGGCGAGTTCGCCATTTTGCAGTAGCGCATAATAGCTTTCGGCAATCCGCCTCGCCTCATCTTCATCACCTATCGGTACACTGCCTGAGGTGCATCCTGTCAGTGCGACAAGCAGCACAGCAAGTGGTAATAAAAGGCTCTTATAATAAACGCTGCGAATCATGGTCTCTCCCAAACTGCATAGTAAGTGTCTGGGCGTGATTATAGGTAAACCCCGCTTGTATTTATACTTAATAAAAATCCTTTTTATTTTGGCGGAGTTGTATTTACTGTGTGATAAGGGTAAATAGTCTGCTTTTTATAAAATTAAGTTGTTGATGTTGACTATCATCACTTGGATGGCAGCGTGTCAGTGCTAGTCAGTTGGCGTTAGGCAGATATATTTTTCAATGATGTCAGACGTTGGACCTGTTTTGGTGGGACATCCAGATTTTTTTGATGTTCTCGGAGAGGCTCATTGGGTCAAAGGGTTTAGGGATTACATCCAGCGCCCCCATGGCCTTGAAGTTTGCCACCTCATGCGGTTGAACCTTGGCGGTCATGAAGATGACGGGGGTTGCTGAAAAGTGATCTTCTTTACGTAGTGCAGTGAGCGTACTCGGTCCATCGATGCCGGGCATCATCACGTCGAGCAGGATGACATCAGGGTTGAAGGCCTTGATCTGATCAATATTATCCATGGCATCACTGCCAGAGTTGTAGATCTGTACTTCAAAGCCGCCAACGGCCTCCAGCGCCACTTTAGCCACTGCCTGAATGTCGGGTTCATCTTCCACATAGAGCACCCGTTCTATGTTTGTATTACTCATCTTTTTATCCTTAAAATCATGAAGCGTTATATCTTTTTTAAGCCATTAAACGACCAATTTCCTCATATAGCGGTTATCGACAATATTAAGGTCATACTTAACCTGGATGGGGAAATCCATTTCATTCAGGCAGGCTTTCAGTATTAATCCTCGATTAATGTAGGTGAACTGTTATTTGATTTTGAAATCGGTGTTGAGTCGTTTTTTGACCGCGACCTTTTTGAGTTGTACATATTTTGGCAGGCCATCTTTATAGGGGGGATAGTCTTCACCGCGGATCAGCGGCGCGAGATAGGTGCGGCAGCGTTGGGTGATGCCGAAGCCATCTTTGGAGATAAAACTGGCTGGCATCATTTTTTCGACATTGGCGACACGGGAGAGCTTTGCCTCGCCGATCTTCCAGCGATAGGGGGTGTTAGAGGTGCGCACGATAGTAGGCATCACGGCATTTTTACCGGCCAGCGCAAATTCCACCGCCGCTTTGCCTACTGCATAGGCCTGATCAACATCGGTTTTTGAGGCGACATGCCTGGCGGCGCGCTGCAGATAATCGGCCACGGCCCAGTGATATTTGTAGCCTAGTTTTGATTTGATCAGTTCGGCGACCACGGGCGCGACGCCGCCCAGCTGTGCGTGGCCAAAGGCATCCTTACCGCCCGATTCAGCGAGAAACTGGCCTTTATAATTGCGAACTCCTTCCGAAACGACGATTGCACAGTAGCCATATTTCGTGACGCATTCCTTCACCTTGGCGAGGAAGCGGGCCTGATTAAAGGTGACCTCGGGGAAAAGGATGATATGAGGGGCATCGCCTTTGTTTTCTGCGGCCAGCCCACCTGCTGCTGCAATCCAGCCTGCATGGCGTCCCATCACCTCCATCACAAAAACCTTGGTGGAGGTCTTGCACATTGAGGCGACATCGAAGCCTGCCTCACGGATCGAAACCGCGACATATTTGGCGACTGAGCCAAAGCCGGGGCAGTTATCGGTAATCGGCAGGTCATTATCGACGGTCTTGGGGATGCCGATGCAGGTGATTGGATAGTCGAGCTGTTGGGCAATCTGCGATACCTTATGCGTGGTGTCCTGTGAATCACCGCCGCCATTGTAAAAAAAATAGCCGATATTGTGAGCCTTGAAGACCGCGATCAGGCGCTCATATTCGGCGCGATTTTCATCCAGCCCTTTAAGTTTGTGGCGGCAGGAGCCAAAGGCGCCGCTGGGCGTGTAGCGCAGCGCGGCGATGTCGCGGGCCGATTCCTTGCTAGTGTCGATGAGCTCTTCAGTCAATGCACCGATAATGCCGTCGCGTCCGGCATAGACTTTACCAATCTTCTCTTTGTGTTTGCGTGCAGTCTCAATCACGCCACAGGCGCTGGCGTTAATCACCGCGGTGACGCCGCCCGATTGTGCATAAAAGGCATTTTTCTTTTTCATCTGACTCTCCCTGGATATTGAGTGCTGCTGGAAAACCTATCGAATGTATTGGCCACGCGCGAAAGCAGCAAGCTGGAATCATAAAACCCAATACATAACGTTGACTTACCCATGGCAGTCAAGTAGTTTTACCATCGATGACAGGTTTTCGCCAGTGTGGCTAGGTAATTGTAATTAGAGCCGGCGTAACCTTATGAAATTTAAAATATAAATAACAAGCGTCAGACATCTAAATTAGATAAGGTTAACGAATGAAAATCGTATTGCTGGGAGCACCAGGCTCCGGAAAAGGCACGCAGGCAAAGTTGCTAACGACTAAATATGGAGTGCCCCAAATCTCGACGGGTGATCTATTGCGTGCAGCGGTCAAGGCTGAATCGCTGCTTGGGCTACAGGCCAGGGCGGCGATGGATGCGGGGCGTCTGGTGTCGGATGAAATTGTGTTGGCGATGATAAAAGAGCGCCTGGCCCAGCCCGACGCCAAAGATG
>CALZHD010000131.1 GCA_945787155.1 uncultured Gammaproteobacteria bacterium
CACACCGCAGAAAGAGGCCGCTGCCTACACCCAGGCGATCATGGACCTGGGGGCGACACTCTGTCGTCGTAGTAAGCCGTTGTGTGGTGAATGTCCGGTGTCGGATGACTGTATGGCGTTGGCCGCAGCGCTGGTCGACCAGCTTCCGACCCCGAAGGCACGTAAAAAATTGCCGCTGCGCAAGGGTGTGTTGCTGGTGCTGCAAAACGATGCGGGGGAGCTATTGTTGCAACGTCGTCCACCGGTCGGCATCTGGGGTGGGTTGTGGTGTTTTCCAGAAGGGCCGGGTGTGGAGAGCGATGATGCGGCATCGAATAATGCCTCGTTGGCAGCGTGGTGCCGTGCCGAACTAGGGTGTGATCTTTTGAGTCTGCAAACGGGTGCCGCGCAGCGCCACACCTTCAGCCATTATCACTATGAGGTCACGCCTTTGCATGGCCATGCAAAGGCTGTGGAAAGCATGGTTATGGATGACGATTCGCACCTCTGGTACAATCCCGCCTCGATCACGGCGCTGGGACTGGCCGCGCCGGTACGGCGAGTAATCGACCAGGCCGCAGCTATTGATTAAGTCAGCGATGAAGCCAGTTTCAATGAATTAAGAGTCCGAAGGAGTAGAAGATGACGCGAATGGTGCAGTGTGTAGTGTTGAAAAAAGAGGCCCCCGGCCTGGAATATGCCCCCTATCCCGGTGAGCTGGGTGTGCGCATCTATCAAGAAGCTTCAGCTGAAGCGTGGCAGATGTGGCTCAAGCAGCAGACGATGCTGATCAATGAAAATCGTCTGGTACCGATCGAGCCGCGTGCGCGCCAATTTCTCGAAGGGGAAATGGAGAAGTTTTTCTTTGGTGGCGGCTCAGAAATCCCAGAAGGTTATGTAGCACCTGAAAATTAGGGTCTGCCTGAAAACAATGTTTCAGTATTGTTTTATTTTTATCTAGTTGAATTAATTAGCATCCCGCGCACAACGAAAGCCCACATCGGTACTCGCACTCTCGGGTGTCGTGTGGGCGCGGCGTGCAGCACGGAAGAAGGTGCTAAGGCCGTAGTGGCCCATGCCGGCGCCACCACCCTTCACCATGCGGTGCTGTTTTTCATAGTTCGGATCATCAAAATCTGGCTCTTCATAGGGCTGGTAAAGGTCGGCCACCCATTCTGAGACGTTACCGCCTAAATCAAAGACGCCGTAAAATGAGACATCTTTGGGGAAACTGCCGGGTGGCATGATCGACTCATCATCTTCCTTTTCAGGGTTTTCACCAGAATTGGCAAGCCCCTGTGCCCACTCAGCCCCCCACGGAAATTCATTGCCATCCGGTCCGCGTGCTGCCTTTTCCCACTCCGCTTCTGTTGTCAGGCGTTTGCCAACCCAGCGGCAGTAGGCGTCGGCATCGAACCAGCTGACGGCAGCGGCCGCCAGCGCATCGCGTTGTGTCTGTTTGGCAAATAGCGCGTCAAGCAGTTGCTGTTTGTTCATCACCGATGGATCGATGTCGAGATTAAAATAGTCGGCGGCGATCCAGCGCAGGTTATCGATATGGGCGCCGCGCAGTTTATCATCACGCACGTTGTAACCGTTTTGAATCCACGCCTGCGGCTCCATGCGGCCTGTGCTCGTGACAAATGCCTTGTACTCGGCGTTGGTGACCTCGTATTTATCGATCAAAAAGGTGGGGAGTTCCATCTGGTGTTCAGGGTGTTCGTTGAGAAAGAGTGGTGTGACAAAACCGTAGCGTTCCTGTAGCCCCTCATTGTCGATCTTATTGCTACCGCGGATGAAAGCCCCGGCTGGAATAAGCACCTCGTTGTCGCCGGGAGGGGCCATCGCTATGTTGGGGGAGACTCCCGAGGCCGATTTTATGTGATTGTTAGTGGTTTCCGTGGGCACAGGTGGGTTCTCGCACCCAGTAAGCAACGACAGCGTGGTGGCGAGCAGCAGAAACGGAGGTGTGAATCTGGATAAATGTGCAAACATGTGCCGCAATATACCGTAGATCAGATGCAATGATGAGTTTCCGATGAAAATTCAGGGTTTATAACGTGTTGGGGTTGACTAAAAACGGCCTGCCCTGTTTAATACGCGCTCGCTGACAAAAAAGCGGCAGCAATGCCCACAGCGAGTCTGCATTCCAAATGCCCAGGTAGCTCAGTCGGTAGAGCAGGGGACTGAAAATCCCCGTGTCGGCAGTTCGATTCTGTCCCTGGGCACCATAATATTTTTGATACAATTCAATATCTTGGGTTAAAACAAATGGGTAATTTACCCACTCTATAAAAAGACCAAGACACACTCTCGCCACACTTTTAAATAAATGTCGGTACAAAATACCTCGTAATTCCTTTTCGCAATGGCAGAGATGCCATCCTCATTAAGTGCTCCAAAAACTTCCTTTTCGTCGCTTTAGTGCGTCTTATTTGTGTCATTTAAATTGAAATCAATCATAACTAATTGTTATATGGGTTCTTTTATTTATATACGCGGGGATTATAAATCCCTTTTGTGTATTGTTGTGACTTGTTGTAGCCTATATATTCAATTCGTTGGATATAGGCGTAAAGTTGAATGGCGACCATTCGTGAGCGTAAGACAGGCAAGGGTGAAACCCGGTTTCAGGTCGTGGTACGCCTCAAAGGTTTTCCCGCCCAAACGGCCACTTTTAATCGAAAGACCGATGCAAAGAAGTGGGCGCAACATACCGAGGCGGCCATTCGAGAAGGTCGGCACTTCAAAACCAGCGAAGCCAAAAAACGTACCCTTGGTGAGCTAATAGATCGCTATATTCGCGACATATTGCCCGCAAAGACAAAGAGTGCGCTCAAACAGGCCAAGCAGCTTGAATGGTGGAAGGATGAAATCGGTTATCTCTCATTGGCGGATGTTACCCCGCCGCAAATATCAGAAATGCGGGACAAGCTATTACAGACTCGCAAGCCTGCCACAGTTGTCAGGTACATGGCTGCACTCTCTCACGCCTTCACAGTTGCCGTAAATGAATGGGAATGGCTGGAAGATAACCCCATGCGAAAGGTGCGTCGTCCTAAAGAGCCGCGCGGCCGGGTGAGGTTTCTGGATGATGCGGAAAGGGCTGTACTGCTCAAGGCTTGTCAGGCATCCGCCTGTGTTCACCTGTATCCGGTTGTGGTGTTGGCGCTGTCTACTGGAATGCGACAGGCTGAAATTATGAATCTAAAGTGGATGGATATAGACCTTAATCGGGGTTATATGATTCTGCATGAAACCAAGAATGGTGAGCGTCGGTCGGTGCCGTTGGTGGGTCATGCATTTGAAGTCATTAAGGCGCTATCAAAAGTGCGCCGGATTGATACGCCGTTACTGTTTGCCAGTGAGCGAAATAGTTGTGTTCCTATCGATATCCGCACCCCGTGGGGAAAGGTGCTTAAAGCAGCCAAAATCAATGATTTTCGTTTTCATGACCTCAGGCATACCGCTGCCAGCTATCTAGCGATGAATGGCGCCTCGTTGGCCGAGATTGCAGAGATACTAGGGCATAAAACCTTGCAGATGGTGAAGCGGTACGCTCATCTATCAGAGCAACATACTAGCAGCGTACTCGAATCAATGAATGCCAAACTATTTCAACATGATTAAGCCATTTCGATATCAAGTACTTTCGGAGAAAGACAATAGCAAAATGATTCGACTATTAGGTGGTACCATGAAAGCCCGCCTCGTTGTCCGTTCTGTCGACATTTTTCTATTGAAGGCAGCAAATGAACTGAAAACAAAAGGAACAATAGCTGAGCTGACATTTGCAGATAGTAAGACTTTTATCGATGAAATAAATAAACTTTCTAACAAGCTAGCCAAAAAATTAGAGCAAATATCACAGCCTGATATGCGCATTCACAATACCAATAAAAAATATCAAATAGCGCTACTAGTTACCGATGGAATGGCTAAAGCAAACAAGGGTGCTCATCACTATAACTACACTCACTTTTGGAAAATAAAAGAAGACTTGGAGCTTCTGCATGCTGGCGCCAAATGCGCATTAGAAATGCTCAATAACAACTGGGATAAATACTATCCAATAAGTCACCCGCGTGATTATTTTCTTAGGCAATCTATTGGCGCGTACAAACATTTTTTAATAAAAGATCCACCTATTTATAGAGATTCTAAATTTGTGCAGGCAATAGACATCGCTCTAAAAGCATCCAATCTTGGGCTGCGAGGGGTAACAACATATAAGCTTCTATTGCGCGCCAAGCAACAGAATAACCGGGAGCAGAAAGTTCTTGTGTGGTAAGCAACGTAAAGCAACATTTTTTTGAGTTACCTTGTAAAAAACTAAATCACAGTAACATTAAACTTACCTCGTTAATTCACAACATGTAATGAGAGGTAAAAATGTTAATCAAAATCGACAATATTCAACAGTTAAAAATCTGCCATCAAAATATCCTGACGCTGGTTTCACGCCTAGTTCAATTAGGTGGTGGATATTCAATTCGAAGGAAAATGGATTTTCAAAGTGCATTGTTCGTGTTGGAAGAAAAATACTTATCGATATCGAGCGGTTTGAAGAATGGTTGGATAACCAAGCTGCTGAAGGTACTGGCCTATGAGTGATTTTAAGTATCCACGAATAGGAAGCCTAGAGTCTCGAACATTGGCGCGATTGCTGAGAAGTGAGCGCATGACACATCGACACTTTCAAGGCGAAAGCTGTACATATCGATTGGCCGCTTATGTATATAGCCTGTCAATAAAGGGCTGGCCGGTTGAGCGACGGCAACGGGTATCGAAAACGAATGACCCTACCGACCGTAAAGCAAATTACACCGTGTACTATTTTTCTCTGAATACCATTAGGGTGGCCGGTCGGCATGGGCTGGAATATGCGTTAAAGGTGTTTCTTTGGGAAGAGCGAAGAAGCAGGGGGAAGGCGGCAACCAACCCCCGGCAGAACAACAAATCTAAACGAGATGCTAAGAAAGTCGTTCCCCTCAATGGTACCACCAAGCGCAAGAAAGGTGATACCAGTGGCTAGGGGTAAGTCTGGACGGAGGGGCGGCTCACCGCCCTTTGTTCGTCTGTTTCATAGTTTGCTGGATAGTCCGCGCTATCTTGAATTGTCTCACCCGGCCAAAACACTTCTGGTTGATGTGGTGAGGTATTACAACGGGAAAAACAATGGTGATTTAGCTGTTACCCCAAAGGTGATGAAGAAGCGAGCATGGAACTCCACTAGTACGCTTAGAAGGGCATTAAAAGAGCTTATGGAGGCTAACTTGTTAATGATGACAAGACAGGGAGGGCGCAACAAATGC
>CALZHD010000132.1 GCA_945787155.1 uncultured Gammaproteobacteria bacterium
TGGAGATCTATCGACGCAAGGTAGAGGCCTATGTTCTAGAGCATCAGGATGACCTCACTATTCAGCGTATCAAACGTAATATGCCTATTACGCAACAAGACCTGAATGAGCTGGATAACAAGCTCTTTGAAGCGAGCGGTATAAAAGAGCTGGAACATTACCAAAAGACCATCCACCCCGATAAACCACTGGGCCTGTTTATTCGTGAGTTGGTAGGGCTGGATAGAAACGCCGCTAAAGAAGCCTTCGCCGATTATCTGGATGAAACCCGCTTCAACACGCAACAGATTAGTTTCATCAACACCATTATCGATTTTCTGACACAACGTGGGGTGATGAGCCCAGCGCAGTTGGCACAACCTCCGTTTTCGGATATTCACTTTGAAGGAGTGTTTGGGCTCTTTGATGGTGACGATGTGGCGCAGTTAACGGGTAAGATTAAGAAGATTGGTGAATTGGCGGTGAGGGAATGAATGTGACTACCTTAGGGAGTGCTTATTATGAGTAAAGGTATTACGGGTGAACGAAAAGGCCTAATACTACAGGCGCTTTTTAAAGTGCTAATGAAAAGTCCTGATGGTGTTCAAGCGAGAGATGCAATAAATTCTGTTGCTAGTTCAATCGAGCTCACCGAACACGAGCGTGGTGAATATGATAATGGTGCCCGTCGCTTTGATAAGATATTAAGGTTTGCCACGGTCGGTGCAGTAAAGGCGGGCTGGATGAGAAAAAACAAAGGGGTCTGGACGATTACTGAAGAGGGGGCACTAGCGCTTGATAAGTATCCTTCCCCTGATGATTTCTCACGTGAGGCCTCTCGCCTTTATCGTAGCTGGAAGAAGAACAGAGATGATGAAATAGAAGATAATGGTGAAGAGCCAGATCAGGCAACAGAAGCGAGGGTGACGTTTGAAGAGGCAGAAGAGCAGGCCTGGAGCGAAATCTGCGAATACCTGGAATCGATTGATCCGTACAAATTTCAGGACATGGTGGCTGCTTTGCTAGAAGGCATGGGGTATCACGTTTCCTGGGTATCTCCGCCCGGTAAAGATGGGGGTATAGATATACTTGCCTGGAATGATCCACTAGGCACAAAACCACCTCGTATAAAAGTACAGGTTAAGCGCCGAAAAGATAACATCGCTGTCGAAGAGCTTAGATCATTTCTTGCGTTAATTAATGAAGACGATGTAGGTATTTTTGTGACTACAGGTGGGTTTACCAGAGATGCGTATGAGTTAAGTCGTACTCAAGAACGGCGGAAAATCACATTAATCGATCGTCAGAAGTTTGTTGATCTATGGATAGAATATAACGATAGTCTTGAAAAAGATAAGCGTAATCTTCTGCCTTTGAAGCCAATTTATTTTGTTGCACCGCTCGATTGAGGGAAAATCAATAGCAATCAATAGCAATCAATAGGGTCAGACACCATTGATATATTCTTGGTAGGCGTGTAGCCCACCGAGTAGGTCTTCATAATAACCATTAATCATAAGTGAATAAACCGGAGGAAGGATAGTGAGAATTACTTGTTTAGCTTTTTTGTTCATAGCAATTTCTGGTTGCGCTGCTCCAAATAAATTTCAAATGTATTCGACGGAGAGTACTGTCGCGTATCCACCAATATCTATTATTGTTAATGATGGAAATGTTTATACCAGCACCACTTGTGGTCAATATGGCTGTAATAGCTATGTCGATCAAACACATCTATATGCATTGAATTCTCTAAGAGATACAAACAGATTTGGAAGAGTGGATATTAATAATGCTTATTCTGAATATAAAATAATCATGAGGCTCGATAGAACAAGCAACGACTCAGAGGCAATAGCATTTTCGAAGCTAATGCTTGGCGCAGTTACATTATTCTTAGTGCCAGTATCGTATAATATAATCTATGAATCTGAATTCACTGTGATGCACAAGGATCAAATAATAGGTTCGTATGCCTATACAAGAGAGTCTGATGAATTAGCATTTCTTTTTATAGAACCACAAAGTGAGAAGAAAAATGCTATCAATTCGATAATTAGTAATCTTATGTATGATCTTGAGCGTGACGATGTATTTAATACGTCTAAGCGAGATTTTTCTGAGTTATCAGCGAAAGGTTATTCTGGTTATTCCGGGGGCGGCCCCACGCAACCCTTTATCTGGGATAACAATACTTAATATCTGAATCAGGCGGCTGCCGAATTGAGAAACCCCGAATTTTAATCAATGGGGTTAATCAATGGGGTCTACCATTAAATTATGTAGTTGGTGGGCACCCCTGAATCGATCTAAACTATAGGCTTGACGGGTAAAGTGCTGGGGTCGCCCATTAGCCAGCCTGTGTCAACAAGCCAATAAACCCCTTGGTTACATCAATGGTAACCGCTCATAGTTAAACGAATTGTTGTTACGCACCCTGATTCTCAATTGTCGGTGTCGGACCTGATCCGCACCAGTCACCCATCAGGTTCAAGGCAAATATTATCTATCTACCCCTGGTCATATTGACCCCAGAAAATCGTTGGTACCAAACCGTTCCCAAAATGAGTGTTACAGAAACTATGGATTCCCTAATAACCGACTCGGGAGACCAACCCTTGAATGGTTTACGATTTAGGCGCATCAGCAAACTCGCTTATAAGAAGGATGAGGCAGCGGCTACAATCAGACCCGTGGCTTATTTACCAAACCCCTAACTTGCTCACTGCCTCAGCCTTGTTCATCGAAATAATAGTGCTGGCTCAAATAGAGCCTGGTCACGCATTACGTAATAGCATGCCCGTGCCAGTTTGTTTGCGGTTGCTTTAACCGCGACAGCACGGTTGCGTTGAGCCAGTTTACGCTGGAAAAATCGCTTACCTGCATCGCAATAACGAATCATATGATTGGCAGCCTCAACATACGCCCAGCCCAGATATTTATTGCCATTCTTTCGGTTGCCTTCACCCTTCTTTTTTCCATTGCTCACTTTTCTGCTTTTAACTGCTCGGCAATACGAAGCATAGTGACCCGCACTGGGGAAGCGGCTAATCTCACCCGTTTCCAGCATGATGGTTAATCCCAGGATATCACCGATACCGGGAACACGCTTTAGCCCCAGAAAACTGGGTGACAGCTTTATCTGAGCCATAACCACTTTTTCGATCTCAATAATCTGTTGATGCAAAGCCTTGATCATGCGCAAGTTTGCCTGCATTTCAAGTTTTCGATTAGTGCTGCTCAGACTGGGCAAATAAATAGATTCAGCAGTGGGACGCTGTATGACGTTGCTGCTGGCCTTTCTCCCCGTCATGCGAGTATGTAAGCTTTGAGCACTCAATGTATGTGCAGTCTTGTGTCGTACAAGCAAGCTACGCTTGCGTAATAAATCTCTAATTGCACGCTGTTCCTTGGGATAGATATACCCTGTTGGCAAAATGCCCAGTCTTAATAAATGTGCCAAATGGAATGCATCATAGTGATCATCGGTATGCTTCATCCCTTCGTACTGCTTGACAGCAGCGGTATTGACCAAATGTAAGTCATAACCGGCTTCCATTAGTCCATCGACAAGCCAATACCAGTTATAAGTAGATTCCACAGCAATACCAACGATCTCCTCTTGATAGGGCATTAAGCAATTCAAGGTTACTTCCAACTTGTTGGGCAGTCGCTTTTCCAACACTTTTTTGTCTTGTTCATCTACAATGGTGAGCACATGGTTATTTGAATGCAAATCAATTCCAGAATATAGTTTCATGGTCAGCTCCTTTCTTTGGTTTTAGTGGTCGCAATCCATCAAAGAGTTTAACTCTCCAGGGAGAGGAGCTGGCTAGATGATTATCAGACCACCACAACCCTATGTTTAAAAAATAGAAAGCCTCGATTTAATAGCGAATATAGGGCTTAAAGGGTGCATTTTAGGGGCGAAATGGTGCTTTTAAGCGAAGAGGAAAAGTAGTTACTTAAAGGGTGAATCCGCATGAAAAACGAATTGACCAAAAAACAACGTAGTCAACTGCGGCGATTAGCGGCAGAATGCCATGAACGGGAACTCGAAGAGGCGATGACAGACCTTGATGAACAGTTCCAGAAGTGGGGCGGTAAGGGCATTAGTGTCTTCGAGTTAAATGATCGAATCCATGAGTTCCATGATGGTATATCCCGTGATCTCTACAAGCGATATGTGATGGGTGATCCCTATATCAGCGTGGATTGCGCGCTCAGAAATGGCATACTAGGTGAGCCGGAAGTGAATGAAGATTTGTTGAATGTATTTAAAAGACATTGGTAAATAACCGAATCAATGTCAAACCGGTTGTCCTCAATAGACAAAAGAACCACTGTTGAAAAAGAATATCACAGCAAGTTAACAGGCCCAGGGAAAGTCAGTGTAGACAACTTCGTGGTAACAGGAAAGAACAGAGGCATCAACAGATGAAACAATTACTCACACAATTCCTTACCTCATCGCAACGGCCTGAAGGAACCCTGAAGTACCATGAGGTAGAAGGTTTTCTATTTGCCATTGCCTGCGCGCCGGAACTGGTCAGACCTTCCGAATGGTTGCCGTTGATTTTCAATGAGCAGGAGGCGGGTTATGCCGGTATGGAAGAGGCACAGTCGGTGATGGCGGCGCTGATGGATCTGTATAACGCTATCAATACCCAGGTGTTAGAGGGTGAAGTAGCGCTTCCGGATGAAATTCAGTTTAATTTACCGCCGCTGGAAAACGTAGGTGAGGCGGCGGTGCTGGGGCAGTGGTCGCGTGGTTTTTTTATGGGTCACGATTGGCTGATCGAGTCGTGGAATCACTATACGCCGGAAGCTCTGGATGAGGAGCTGGGTAGCAGTCTGATGGTCCTGAGTTTTTTCTCCAGTCGCAAACTGGCTGAGGCCTATTATCAGGAGATTGCGAAACCCTCAGACCAGTCACTGGAGAAGTTTGCGGAAACTCTACTGGGGTTGTTTGAAAATTCGATGAACAATTATGCCCACCTGGGGCGTAGTATTCAGATAGTGCTTACCGAGAATGCCGAATCTCAGCAGCCTCATCTGCGCGAACAACGGGTTGGCCGCAATGATCCCTGTCCCTGCGGTAGTGGCAGGAAGTACAAGAAGTGTTGTTTGCAATGAACAGTCAAGGGAATCAGTGAATGATTACGATGAGCAAAATCTATAGGGCCAGGCACCA
>CALZHD010000133.1 GCA_945787155.1 uncultured Gammaproteobacteria bacterium
AATGTCTGCAAAAGTTTTGAAAATGATGAAGAGCAACGACGTCAAGTTTGTCGATCTCCGCTTCACCGACACCAAAGGTAAAGAGCAGCACGTCACCATTCCAGCAAACGCGGCCGATGCTGGCTTCTTTAAAGAAGGGCAGATGTTCGACGGCTCATCCATCGCTGGCTGGAAAGGCATCAACGAATCAGACATGATCATGATGCCTGATGCCGACACTGCCGTGCTCGACATCTTCACCGAAGAGCCTACGCTAAACGTGCGCTGTAACATCGTTGAACCTAACACCATGAAAGGTTACGAACGAGACCCACGTTCACTGGCACTGCGCGCCGAGGCCTACCTCAAATCAACCAAGATTGCAGATACCGCGTTCTTTGGCCCAGAACCAGAATTCTTTGTCCTCGATGACGTTCGCTGGGGCATCGACATGAGTGGTGCCTTCTATAAGGTCGATTCTGAAGAGGCGTCCTGGAACTCAGAACGCGCCTTCGATAGTGGCAACATTGGTCACCGCCCAAGCGTTAAAGGGGGTTATTTTCCAGTGCCACCAGTCGACTCACTGCACGACATGCGTGCTGCTATGTGTCTGGCACTGGAAGAGATGGGCGTACCGGTCGAAGTACATCACCACGAAGTGGCCACTGCGGGCCAGTGTGAAATCGGCACCAAGTTCAACACCCTGCTACGCAAAGCTGATGAAGTACAGATCCTGAAATATGTGGTACAGAACATCGCGCACGCCTATGGCAAGACAGCCACCTTCATGCCCAAGCCACTAGTTGGTGATAACGGTAGCGGCATGCACGTTCACATGTCACTAGCGAAGAAAGGCAAAAACATCTTCGCTGGCAACAAGTACGGCGGACTGTCTCAGGATGCGCTCTACTACATCGGCGGCATCTTCAAACACGCTCGCTCACTAAATGCCTTCACCAACGCTGGCACCAACAGCTACAAGCGCCTGGTACCTGGTTTCGAAGCCCCTGTAATGCTAGCGTATTCTGCACGTAACCGATCAGCGTCTGTGCGTATTCCATACGTCACGAACCCTAAAGGTCGTCGTGTTGAAGTACGCTTTCCTGATTCAAGCGGTAACCCATACTTCACCTTCGCAGCACTGATGATGGCGGGACTTGACGGCATCAAAAACAAGATCGATCCAGGCGAAGCGATGGACAAAGATCTCTACGACCTGCCAGCAGAGGAAGAGAAGAAGATTGCCACCGTGAGTTCTTCACTGGAGATGTCTCTGGAAGCGCTCGACAAAGATCGTAAGTTCCTGACTGCCGGCGATGTCTTCACCCAGGATATGATCGACGGTTACATCGCGCTTAAAATGGAAGAGGTCACCACGCTGCGGATGACAACACACCCAGCAGAGTACGACCTGTACTACAGCCTCTAAGGTTCACACCTCTGAAGCAGAAAATGCCCTCCTGGTGAGGGCATTTTTTTGGCCACACAAGCCGTCATCATGAGATAATTCTGACTGGTGAACAATTTCGGGGCGAACCATGCATCTACGACTTTTATTAGCACTACTATTTTTCTTTGCAGTGCCAGCCAGCGCCGCATACAAATGGACCATGCCTGATGGCTCGGTCATTTTTTCTGATCAGCCACCCCATCCTGACGCCGAAAAAGTCACCCTACCGAAGACTCAAACTTTCACCGCGCCACCTATCCCTAAAACCATTCCTCAAAAACAACTAGAAACAAAGACGCCCACCGTTCCAGCCTATAGCAACCTGCAAATCTCCCTACCTGCGGATGACCAGACGATTCATGACAACACAGGCAACATCACTGTGACTGTTGTCGTTGAACCAGAGCTAAACACCAAACACGGCGATCAAATCACCATAGCGCTTGATGGAGTCACCACGGTCACCACCACTTCAATGTCAGCTGTTTTAACCAATATTGACCGCGGCAGCCACACCTTACGTACACATATTATTGATAAAGAAGGCACCACTCTCATCAGCAGTGAAGAGCGTACGTTTCATTTGCGTCGCGTCTCAATACGTCATTGATGCGCGCCTCGCACCAATTTAGTGCCACTACATTCTCAATATAGGGCATTATTAGCTCCTTAAATAATCCAACCGAAAGGCGTGCATCAACGCAAACCATACAGTAGCAATAACCTCATGTTTATAAACAGGTATTGGGAAAATACGCCTATCAAAAAAACATTGGGTACAAACCTGAAAGCTGGAGTGCTTCTTGCTATGAGTAGTCATCAGACCATCTTGAAATAGAATTTATGGCAAACGAACAATATATTCTGGAGAACCTCAGCACAGCCGTGTTGCTGTTTGACAATCAACTCCACCTTAAGCAGATCAATCCTGCGGGTGAGGTGTTGCTCGCCGTAAGTACCAAGCAAGCGGTGGGGGCCGATGTACGTGACCTGATCGCCGCGGATGATGAATTCATCACAACACTGCAAAATGCACTGGACGCTGAGCAGCCGCGCACCGAGCGTGAGCTCCGGCTGCAGCTAGCACATATGCATACGATCGTTGTCGACTGCACCATCACGCCACTACGCGACGACCAGCAGACCGCAGAACTACTGGTCGAGCTCTACCAGCGTAACCGCCAACTGCGTATTGCACGCGAAGAGCAACTCCTGGCCCAATACAACACCAGCCGCACACTATTACGCGGCATCGCCCATGAGATCAACAATCCATTGGGCGGGCTGCGTGGCGCGGCACAGTTACTGGAGCAGGAGCTCGACGACGAAGCCTTGCGAGAATACACCAACGTGATTATCGGCGAAGCGGACCGCCTGCAGAATCTGCTGCGTCGCATGCTCGGCCCCAATACCCTGCCACATAAAAAAAACATCAATATTCATGAAGTACTGGAGCGAGTTTTCACACTGGCACAGGCTGAATCCCCTGAGGGGATCAAGATCGTCCGCAACTACGACCCCAGTATCCCGGAGCTCTACGCCGACCCAGAACAACTGATTCAGGCCGTACTCAATATCGTGCGTAACGCCATGCAGGCGCTTGATGGCAACGGAATAATCACGCTGCGTACCCGCACCCAGCGCCAGTTCACGATTGGCAACCAGCGCCACAAGCTAGTCGCCCGCATCGATATTATCGATAACGGTCCCGGCATTCCGCCCGATCTACGCGACAAACTCTTTTACCCGATGGTCACTGGCCGTGCAGACGGCACCGGCCTGGGGCTATCCATCGCACAATCACTGGTCAATCAGCACGGTGGTCTGATCGAATGTAAAAGCCAGGCGGGTGAAACGGTCTTCACCCTGTTACTACCTTTGGAGACAGTCAAATCATGAGTAGCAAAGAACATATCTGGATCATCGATGATGATCGCTCCATTCGCTGGGTGCTGGAAAAAGCACTCGCAAAGGCCGACATGGAAACCACCTGCTTTAAGAGCGCAGCCGGTGTCCTGGAAAAGCTGGCAAGCGAACAGCCTGATGCCATCATCACCGATATCCGCATGCCTGGCATGGATGGACTTGCGCTGCTTCAGAGCATCAAAAGCCACTACCCGGATCTGCCGACCATTATCATGACCGCTCACTCTGATCTTGATAGCGCGGTGGCGGCTTATGAAGGCGGTGCCTTTGAGTACCTGCCTAAACCGTTCGATATCGGTGAAGCGACCGATCTCGTAAAACGGGCCATCAAACAGCGCCGCCGCACAATGAACAGTAGCCACGGCAGCAGCGAGCCAGACCAGCCGGTGGTGACCGAGATCATCGGTGAAGCACCTGCCATGCAAGAGGTATTTCGCGCCATTGGGCGTCTCTCGCGCTCTCACATGACGGTGTTGATCACCGGTCAGTCCGGTACCGGTAAAGAACTCGTGGCGCACGCACTGCATCGCCATAGCCCACGCGCCCAGGGCCCTTTCATCGCCATCAATACTGCCGCAATCCCCAAGGAGCTGCTGGAATCTGAACTCTTTGGCCATGAACGCGGCGCCTTCACCGGCGCACAGAGCCTGCGCGCCGGTCGCTTCGAACAGGCCAATGGCGGCACGCTTTTTCTCGATGAGATTGGCGATATGCCTGTCGATCTGCAAACACGCCTACTGCGTGTCCTTGCCGATGGGGAATTCTATCGCGTCGGTGGTCATACCTCGGTTAAAAGTGACGTGCGCATTATCGCCGCGACCCATCAGGACCTCGAACAGCGTGTCAGTGACGGCCTGTTCCGCGAAGATCTCTATCATCGCCTCAATGTCATTCGCATCCATATCCCATCACTACGCGAACGTAGCGAAGATATCAAAATGATGGCCGACTACTTTCTACACCGCGCCGCCGATGAGCTTGCCGTCGCTCCTAAGATGCTGGATGATGAGACCGCCAGATTCCTCTCTCAGTACCCATGGCCTGGCAATGTACGTCAGCTTGAGAACACCTGCCGCTGGCTCACAGTGATGTCTCCCGGCCAGACCATCCATCTCGAAGACCTGCCCCCCGAACTCAGGAGTGACAACGGTAACAAGCCGGCGGGTGACGACTGGGAATCGGCGCTGAGGCACTGGGCCAGTTCGCAACTGCAGCAGGGCGCCAATGATATCCTCGACACCGCAGTGCCCGCCTTTGAGCAGATCATGATTGAGTCAGCCCTCAAGTTCACCGGTGGCCGCAGGCAGGAAGCGGCTAAACTGCTGGGCTGGGGGCGCAATACGCTGACGCGCAAAATCAAGGAACTCAACATGGATGACACGGAGAGTGTGTCACACGACTAACCGCTAATCCTGATCACTGCGGTGCCCGCCATGGGCTCCGCAGATTGCCAACATTTTCATTCAAATATCTGATTTTAGAGTAATAAATATCAACTGCCGACTTACTTATCACTCTATTTCCTAGCAAAATAGTCGGCTATTTTATTCGCATATTTTGAGGAGATGCTCTAGTGACTACTGACGCTGCGCACCGCAGTTATTGGCGCACCGCTGATATTTATTTTGGCACCAGCCTGGTATTGGGGCTTACCCTTAATTATTACCACCCGTTAAATTTTGGCCCTTTGAGTGGCTCTGCCGTGCTACATTTGGTCGGCGCACCTGTTCTGGTCATCGGTAGCATGATCATTCTCTATTCAAAGCAGGCGCTACGAGAGCAGGACCAGCCGTCACAGCCCGGCGTAGCCA
>CALZHD010000134.1 GCA_945787155.1 uncultured Gammaproteobacteria bacterium
CACCTTGATTGCACCGATTGCGATGGACGATGGCCTGCGCTTTGCGATTCGCGAAGGTGGTCGTACCGTTGGGGCCGGTGTGGTTTCTAAAATTATTGAGTAATCAATAAAGAAACATAGAAAACGAGTAAAAGATTGTAGTTTATTCGAAAGCATAGGTATCGTAAGATGCCTGTGCTTTGTTTTACTTGCAGGTTTTGCTCGTTAGAAAGAGTTAATAGGCCAGTAGCTCAATTGGCAGAGCGGCGGTCTCCAAAACCGCAGGTTGGGGGTTCGATTCCCTCCTGGCCTGCCACTTAATAAAAGTTGGCAGGTCTAAAGTTTATTTAGACATTTAAGAGGCTTAGGCGAAAATACAGTGGATAAGTTAAAGTTTCTGTTGGCTATTCTGGTACTAGGTAGTGCAGTTTTTGGTTTTTATCACTTTGGTGAAGAATCAATGCTGTACCGAGTGATCGGTATGCTGGCTGCTGTTGGGATATCAACTGCAATCATGATGCAGACAGCTGTCGGCCGACAAGCCTGGGGCTTTCTTGGTGATGCGCGGACTGAAGCCCGTAAGGTGGTGTGGCCAACACGTAAGGAAACGGGACAGACAACTTTAATGGTACTGGCGATGGCCATTCTTATTGCTATTCTGTTGTGGTTGTTTGATTCATTTTTAGCGTGGGCTGTTAGTTATCTGACAGGCGCGGGAGGCTAGCACATGGCGAAGCGGTGGTATGTTGTGCACGTCTATTCAGGCTTTGAGCAGCAGGCTGTGCGCTCGCTGAAAGACCGTATTGTCTTCGGCGAGATGGAAGATAAATTTGGCGAAATCCTGGTGCCCACTGAAGAAGTGATTGAGATGCGCGGTGGTCAGAAGCGTAAGAGTGACCGCAAATTTTTCCCTGGCTATGTATTGGTTCAGATGGAACTGGATGATGAAACCTGGCATCTGGTAAAAGATGTGCCGAAAGTAATGGGCTTTATTGGCGGTACCAGTGATCGTCCCGCGCCTATCACAGATAAAGAAGCACAGCGGATTATAGACCGGATTCAGGAAGGTGTTGAGAAGCCGCGTCCGAAGGTGTTGTTTGAGCCTGGTGAAGTGGTACGTGTGACTGATGGCCCATTTGCAGATTTTAATGGCGTAGTTGAAGAAGTTAACTACGAAAAGAGCCGTGTACGGGTTGCAGTATTAATCTTTGGGCGATCCACGCCAGTCGATCTCGAGTTTGGTGAGGTCGAGAAGAGTTGATTTTTGGCTGGCCGTAATGGCTGGTTTTTATAGTAAACCAATGGGGAGCCGCGAGGCGCTTGCACCCGGGAGTAAAGAGCATGGCAAAGAAAATAGAAGCTTATATTAAGCTGCAGGTGCCAGCAGGCAAGGCGAATCCGAGTCCTCCTGTTGGCCCAGCGTTGGGTCAGCATGGCGTTAATATCATGGAATTCTGTAAGGCATTTAACGCCAAGACTCAAGGGATGGAGCAGGGGCTTCCAATCCCTGTTGTGATTTCGGTCTATTCTGATCGCAGTTTTACCTTTATCACCAAAACACCTCCTGCTGCGATTCTATTGAAGAAGGCTGCCGGTGTCAGTAGTGGTAGTGGAACGCCTAATGTTAAAAAGGTAGGTAAGGTGTCGCGCGCGCAGCTGGAAGAGATTGCAACGACCAAGATGCCTGACCTGACAGCAGCCGATATGGATGCTGCAGTGCGCACGCTGGCGGGTACCGCGCGTAGCATGGGTCTTGAGACGGAGGGAGTATAAGATGGCCAAACTGACAAAACGTACGCGTGCGATTCGCGAAAAAGTAGAGCCAGGTAAGCCTTATGCTTTTGACGATGCGGTTGCTATCCTGAAAGAACTTTCAACCGTTAAGTTTAAAGAGTCAGTTGATGTGAGCATCAATCTTGGTGTTGACGCGCGTAAATCTGATCAGGTTGTGCGTAGTGCGACCGTACTGCCAAACGGCACAGGTAAAACTGTTCGTGTTGCAGTATTTGCTCAGGGTGCTAATGCAGAAGCAGCACAGGCTGCCGGAGCAGACATCGTCGGCTTTGACGATCTCGCGGCATCAATCAAGGAGGGCAACATGGATTTTGATGTTGTCATTGCGAGTCCTGATGCGATGCGCGTTGTTGGTCAGCTGGGGCAGGTACTTGGCCCGCGTGGCCTGATGCCAAACCCTAAGGTGGGTACGGTAACCCCTGATGTAGCCACCGCGGTTAAGAATGCCAAGGCAGGACAGGTGCGTTATCGCACAGACAAGGCGGGTATTATTCACTGCACCATCGGCAAGGTAGATTTTGACGCAGATGCACTGAAGGGGAATCTTCAGGCACTGCTGGCTGACCTGGTTAAGGCGAAGCCAAGCTCTGCGAAGGGCGTATATTTGAAGAAGATCTCTGTTTCGAGCACGATGGGTCCAGGCATACTCCTCGACCAGTCTACTGTTGCTGCTGCTGTATAGAGATTTCGCGCGTAAGCGTAAAAAAGAACTTTGGGCCCTGCCGGACATTGTCCGGCAGACGTCGAAGACCGTTGGTGAGGGGCGCTAGAATTTAGCAACCTTCTTAATGTAAGAGTCCATAACAGGCTTTTTACCAGCGCAGGCGGTGGTTCCGTAACAGGATTTTCCTGATCACGGTCACCGTTTTTAGGTGGGGTGTTTATAGCACTCTATGTGATCCATAAACATTGAACAACAATGTTTATAACTCAGGAGGTAGACGATTGTTAACTTTTGCTGAAAAACAAGCGATCGTTGCTGAAGTGGCCATCACTGCTAAGGATGCTCACTCTGCTGTAGCTGCGGAATACCGCGGGATTTCAGTAGGTGACATGACGGCATTGCGAGTTAAGGCACGAGAATCTGGTGTTTCGTTGCGTGTGATTAAAAACACGCTGGCGAAGCGCGCGGTAGAAAATACCGAATTCGAGTGTATTAAAGACTCGCTGGTTGGTCCACTGGTTTTGGCGTTTTCAAATGAAGAGCCATCTGCAGCCGCACGTGTCATTAATGACTTTTCCAAGGAGAACGACAAGCTAGTAGTTAAGGCTGTCGCACTTCGTGGCAAGTTACTTGATCCGTCGGATCTGAAGAAGCTTGCGACAATGCCAACTAAGGATGAGGCGATTTCAATGCTGATGTCGGTGATGAAAACGTACTCTGGCTGAGCCAAACAATAAGTTGGCTCGCACTTTAGCGGCTGTCCGCGACCAGAAAGACGCAGCGTAATCATATATATTAGTTTAATATTTAATTTTTAGGAGTAGATTTTCATGGCGGTTTCATCAGAAGAGATTTTAGATGCAATTTCTAACATGACAGTAGTTGAGGTTGTTGACCTTATCTCTGCAATGGAAGAAAAATTTGGCGTTTCAGCAGCGGCAGCGGTTGCAGTAGCAGCACCTGCAGCTGGTGACAGTGGTGCAGCGGCAGCTGAGCAGACTGAGTTTGATGTTGTAATGACAAGCTTTGGCGCTAACAAGGTTTCTGTTATTAAAGTAGTCCGTGGCATCACCGGTCTTGGCTTGAAAGAAGCTAAGACATTGGTTGAAGGCGCGCCATCACCTGTTAAAGAAGGTGCGAGTAAAGAAGAAGCTGAAGACGTTAAGAAGCAGCTGGAGGAAGCTGGCGCTGCAGTCGAGATTAAATAAATCTGACGCGACGCCTGGTTTGCTTAACCGCAAACCAAAATATGAAGCGGGCTTGCAGCCATGGGTTGCTGGCCTGCTTCTGCTTATTTATTTTTGTCGTTTTAATGACGGCAATTTGTACCAAGTGACCTGTGATCGCACCATCGCAGGTTCTGATTTCAACTAAACGTTGAGGATCTCAAATGGCATACTCATTTACTGAGAAGAAATGTATTCGTAAGGACTTTGGAAAGAGTCCGAGTATTCTGGAAGTCCCGTATTTACTGGCGACCCAGATCGAATCCTATCAGTCTTTTTTACAGGCCAGCGCTGCTAGTCCAGAAGAGCGGCCTGATCTGGGACTCCAGGCAGCATTTAAATCAGTGTTTCCCATTGCGAGCTATTCCGGCAACGCCGCTTTGGAGTATGTCAGTTATCAGCTGGGCACCCCGGTCTTCGATGTTAAAGAGTGTCAGATGCGCGGTGTGACCTATTCTGCCCCTTTACGTGTCAAGGTTCGCCTCGTCATTTATGACAAGGATGCGCCTGCTAGCCGTAAGGTTGTCAAAGACATCAAGGAGCAGGAAGTTTATATGGGTGAAATCCCGTTAATGACCAATAACGGCACGTTCGTTATCAATGGCACTGAGCGTGTTGTGGTCTCGCAGTTGCATCGATCACCTGGTGTGTTTTTCGATCATGATAAGGGTAAGACTCACTCATCAGGGAAGCTCCTCTTTTCAGCTCGCGTGATTCCATATCGTGGTTCCTGGTTAGACTACGAATTTGATCCGATGGATTGCATTTTTGTACGTATCGATCGCCGTCGAAAATTACCGGTGACTGTGCTGCTGCACTGCCTTGGTTATACGAATGAACAGATCCTCGATATGTTTTTCGAGACAGATCGCTTTGAGTTTTCAAAAGATGGCATAAAACTTGAGCTTGTTGCTGAGCGTCTGCGTGGCGAAACACTTTCCTTTGATGTTAAGGCGAAGAGTAAGGTGATTGTTGAGGCGGGGCGTCGTATTACCGCACGTCATATCCGCGATATGGAAAAAGCGGGTATTAAGAGCATTGTTGTCCCTGATGAGTATCTGATTGGTAAAACCATCTCCCGCGATATTTTCGACCAGGAGACTGGCGAAGTGGTGGCCGATGCCAACAGTGAAATTACAGAAGAGTTGCTGGAAAAACTGGTTGCGATCGAGCTTGATGAGCTGACCACGCTTTATACTAATGATCTTGGTCAGGGCCCTTTCATCTCCGATACGCTACGCCTTGATCACACCCGCACCCAGCTTGAGGCGCAGGTTGAGATCTATCGCATGATGCGTCCAGGTGAACCACCAACAAAAGAATCAGCCGAAGCGTTGTTCCAGAATCTATTTTTTAACGCTGATCGCTATGACCTTTCTGCGGTAGGACGGATGAAATTCAATCGTCGTGTCGGACGATCTGAGATTGTGGGTGAAAGTGTGCTTTCTAATGACGATATTATTGATGCACTGAAAGTGCTGATCGATATTAAGAATGGTCGTGGCACGGTTGATGATATCGATCATCTGGGTAACCGTCGTATTCGTTGCGTGGGTGAGATGGTTGAGAACCAGTTCCGCGTTGGTCTGGTGCGTGTTGAACGTGCCGTACGCGAGCGTCTTGCCCTGGCAGAGTCGGAAGGACTGATGCCGCAGGAGATGATCAATGCCAAGCCTGTGACCGCTGTGATTAAGGAGTTTTTTGGTTCCAGTCAGTTGTCGCAATTTATGGATCAAAATAATCCGCTGTCAGAAGTGACACACAAACGCCGTGTCTCTGCATTGGGGCCGGGCGGTTTGACGCGTGAGCGTGCTGGTTTTGAGGTGCGTGACGTACATCCAACTCATTACGGCCGTGTGTGTCCAATTGAGACCCCTGAAGGGCCAAACATCGGTCTGATTAACTCGCTTGCGGTTTATGCGCGCACCAATGAGTACGGTTTCCTCGAGACCCCTTATCGTAAGGTTGAAGATGGCAAAGTGACCGATGAGATTGAATATCTTTCAGCGATCGAAGAAGGACGTTATGTGATTGCGCAGGCGAATACCGCGCTTGATAAAAATGGCGTATTAACTGACGAGCTGATCTCTTGTCGTCATGAAAATGAATTTACCCTGTCTGCGCCGGATGGTGTCGAGTTCATGGATGTTTCGCCGAAGCAGATTGTTTCAGTGGCGGCTTCATTGATTCCGTTTCTCGAGCACGATGATGCTAACCGTGCATTGATGGGGTCAAATATGCAACGTCAGGCAGTACCTGCGTTACGCGCTGACAAACCACTGGTGGGTACCGGTATGGAACGTGCTGTTGCCGTTGACTCCGGTGTTGCCGTAGTGGCGACCCGTGGTGGCGTGGTGGATCTGGTCGATGCCGGCCGTATCGTGGTGCGAGTTCACGACAGCGAGACCGCCAGTGGTGAGCCGGGTGTCGATATCTATAACCTGATCAAATATACCCGTTCTAACCAGAATACCTGTATTAACCAGAAACCGCTGGTTAGCCCTGGTGACGTGATCGAGCGTGGTGACATCCTGGCAGATGGCTCCTCGACCGAAATGGGTGAGTTGGCGCTAGGCCAGAATATGCTCGTGGCATTTATGCCCTGGAATGGCTACAACTTTGAGGATTCGATCCTGATCTCAGAGCGAGTGGTTGAAGAAGATCGTTACACCTCTATTCATATCGAAGAGCAGACCTGTGTTGCACGTGACACCAAGCTGGGTTCTGAAGAGATTACCTGCGATATTCCAAATGTTGGTGAAGGCGCGCTCTCTCGACTGGATGAGTCTGGCATTGTGCATATCGGTGCCGAGGTTGGCCCTGGCGATATTCTCGTCGGTAAAGTGACGCCAAAGGGTGAAACCCAGCTGACACCGGAAGAGAAATTGCTACGTGCCATTTTTGGTGAGAAGGCGTCGGACGTCAAAGATACCTCCTCTCGTGTGCCGACAGGCATGAACGGCACCGTGATTGATGTGCGTGTTTTTACCCGTGACGGTGTTGAAAAGGATGCGCGTGCATTAGAGATCGAGAAGGCCGAGCTTAACAAGGTCAGAAAGGATCTCAATGATGAACGCCGTATTATGGAAGGCGATATTATTCTCCGTGTCGAGAAAATATTGGTGGGTAAGGTGGCTGACGGTGGTCCTGAAGGGCTGGCCGCAGGTGCTAAAATTACCAAGAGCTACCTTGCTGATCTGTCGCAGGAACAGTGGTTTTCGGTGCGTTTGCAAAATGAAGCCGCAAACAAGCAGCTCGAACAGTTACATGATCAGTTCAAACTCCTGAAAAAAGAGTTTGAGGCGAAGTTTGAAGAGAAGCGTGCCAAGCTGACCGCGGGTGACGACCTTGCGCCGGGCGTACTGAAGATGGTTAAGGTCTATCTTGCTGTGAAGCGTCGTTTACAGCCCGGTGACAAAATGGCGGGTCGTCACGGTAATAAAGGTGTGATTTCAATGATCGTACCTGCTGAAGATATGCCTTACATGGAAGATGGCACGCCAGTTGATGTCGTGTTGAATCCATTGGGTGTTCCGTCTCGTATGAACGTGGGGCAGATTCTTGAAACGCATCTTGGTTGGGCCGCGAAAGGTGTTGGCCATCGTATTGCGGATATGCTGGATGCGAAGAAGGAAGTGACTGAAGTGCGGGACCTGCTGGATAAGATCTATAACCGCAGTGGTAAAAAAGAAGACATTAGCTCGCTGACAGACGACGAAGTCCTCAAGCTGGCTCATAACATGCGCAAAGGCGTGCCGATGGCAACACCTGTGTTTGATGGTGCTGCCGAGTCTGAAATTAAAGGGATGTTGGAGCTGGCCGGTTTGCCTGCGTCTGGTCAAACAACACTTTACGATGGTCGTACAGGTGATGCCTTTGATCGTCCCGTGACTGTGGGTTACATGTACATGCTCAAGCTTAACCATCTGGTTGATGACAAGATGCATGCGCGTTCGACGGGTCCGTATAGTCTGGTAACGCAGCAGCCATTGGGTGGTAAGGCACAGTTTGGTGGTCAGCGCTTTGGTGAGATGGAAGTGTGGGCACTTGAGGCTTATGGCGCTGCCTATACATTGCAGGAGATGCTGACAGTGAAATCGGATGATGTCGCAGGCCGTACCAAGATGTACAAGAGCATTGTCGATGGCGATCATACTATTGATGCCGGTATGCCTGAATCTTTCAACGTATTGACGAAAGAGATCAGGGCGCTCTGTCTGGATATCGAACTAGATTGATGGTGACTCTAGATTTGAACCCGAATTTTGCAGCAGTAAATATGAATAAAATTGAGCAGGAGACAGCGCAGTGAAAGACTTACTTAACTTGTTGAAGCAGCAAGGGCAGGTCGAAGAGTTTGATGCGATTCGTATCGGACTGGCGTCCCCGGAAAGTGGGAAATACAAACGCCTTAAGCATCGTGGCGTGATCTGTGAGAAGTGTGGTGTTGAAGTCACGGTGACTAAAGTGCGCCGTGAACGCATGGGCCATATTGAGCTCGCTAGCCCGGTGGCACACATCTGGTTCTTGAAATCATTGCCGTCTCGTATGGGATTGCTGCTTGATATGACCCTGCGTGATATCGAACGCGTGCTCTATTTTGAGGCATTTGTAGTGATCGACCCAGGGATGACCGAGCTGGAGCGCGGCCAACTGCTGACGGACGAAACCTATCTTGACGCGATTGAAGAGTATGGCGATGAGTTCGATGCGCGCATGGGCGCAGAAGCGGTCTACGAGCTGCTACGTTCGATCGATGTGCCGGCCGAAGTACAGACTTTGCGCGAAGAGATCGCAGAAGCCGGTTCCGAGACCAAAATTAAAAAACTTAGTAAGCGTCTGAAACTGATGGAAGCGTTGATGGGCTCTGGTAATAAGCCGGAGTGGATGGTGATGACGGTGCTGCCGGTATTGCCACCAGAACTACGCCCGCTGGTACCTCTGGATGGTGGGCGTTTTGCGACCTCTGATCTGAACGATCTCTATCGTCGTGTGATCAACCGTAATAATCGTCTGAAACGATTATTGGACCTGAGCGCACCCGATATTATTGTGCGTAATGAAAAGCGTATGCTGCAGGAATCTGTCGATGCTTTGCTAGATAACGGTCGTCGCGGTAAAGCCATTACTGGCACCAGCAAGCGTCCACTGAAGTCATTGGCAGACATGATCAAAGGTAAGCAGGGTCGTTTCCGCCAGAACCTGCTGGGTAAGCGCGTCGATTACTCTGGTCGTTCAGTGATCGTGGTTGGCCCAACGCTGAAGCTGCATCAGTGTGGTCTGCCAAAGAAGATGGCGCTGGAACTGTTCAAGCCGTTTATCTTTGGTAAGGTTGAGCGCCGTGGTTTAGCAACTACGATTAAGGCGGCGAAGAAGCTGGTTGAGCGAGAAGGACCAGAGATTTGGGATATCCTTGAAGAGGTGATCCGCGAGCATCCGGTGATGTTGAACCGTGCGCCCACACTGCATCGCCTGGGTATTCAGGCGTTTGAGCCGGTACTGATTGAAGGTAAGGCGATTCAGTTACACCCATTGGTCTGTACCGCATTCAACGCTGACTTTGATGGTGACCAGATGGCGGTGCACGTGCCGTTGTCGATAGAAGCGCAGCTTGAAGCGCGTTCGTTGATGATGTCGACCAATAATATTCTTTCGCCTGCGAATGGTGAGCCAATCATCGTACCTTCACAGGACGTGGTATTGGGTCTCTATTGCATGACGCGTGAAAAAATCAATGCCCGCGGTGAGGGTATGATGTTTACTGACATACTCGAAGTGCACCGCGCCTACGAAAATAAGCAGGTTGAGCTGAGCGCCAAGATATCAGTGCGTATTCGCGAAGTGCTGTTTGATGAAAATGGTGAGAAGCAGGAGAGCTTTCGTCGTCGCGAGACCACCGCAGGGCGCGCATTATTGTCAGAAATTCTCCCTGATGGCATGGCGTTTGAGCTGGTTAATCAGGATATGAACAAGAAGGCGATCTCTAGCCTTATCAATATCTGTTACCGTAATGTTGGTCTGAAAGAGACGGTGATCTTTGCTGATCAGTTGATGTATACCGGCTTCAAACATGCCATGTTGTCAGGTGTCTCGGTCGGTGTGAATGATATGGTGATCCCGGATACTAAGGAAACGATCATCGCGGCGGCTGAGCATGAGGTGAAAGACATTCAGAGTCAGTACGCCTCTGGTCTGGTGACCAATGGTGAACGCTATAATAAGGTCGTCGATATCTGGTCGCATACCAATGACCAGGTGGCGAAGGCGATGATGGATAAGCTTGGCACAGAGACAGTCGTCGACGCAAAAGGCGAAGAGGTCAAGCAGCCGTCATTTAACTCGATCTACATTATGGCCGATTCCGGTGCGCGTGGTAGTGCAGCACAGATTCGTCAGCTGGCTGGCATGCGTGGCCTGATGGCTAAGCCAGATGGCTCGATCATCGAGACACCAATTACCGCTAACTTCCGTGAAGGTCTAAATGTACTACAGTACTTTATTTCGACTCATGGTGCGCGTAAGGGACTTGCCGATACGGCGCTGAAAACCGCTAACTCAGGGTACCTAACCCGCCGTTTGGTGGATGTTGCTCAGGACATGGTGATCACTGAAGAGGATTGTGGCACTACTAATGGTCTGTTGATGACACCGCTGATTGAGGGTGGTGACGTGGTCGAACCATTGCGCGAGCGTATTCTGGGGCGTATTACGGCAAGTGATGTCACCTCGGCAGATGGCGCAGAAGTGTATGTGGCTGCGGGGACTCTGCTTGATGAAGCCGGTGTGGACAGATTGGAAGAGCTTGGTGTTGATCAGGTTAAGGTTCGTTCTGCGATCACCTGTGACAATCGCTACGGGATCTGCGCCTCTTGTTATGGACGTGACCTTGCGCGAGGCCATAAGGTCAATATTGGTGAGGCAACCGGTGTTATTGCGGCACAATCGATTGGTGAGCCCGGTACTCAGCTGACAATGCGTACCTTCCATATTGGTGGTGCTGCATCTCGTGCGGTTACGGTCAATAGTGTGCAGATTAAGTCTAAAGGTAAGGTGCGCTTGCACAACATTAAGCTGGTGCAGAATACCGCTGGAACTAATGTGGCGGTTTCCCGTTCTGGTGAACTGATTGTGATCGATGATACGGCCCGCGAACGTGAGCGTTATAAGGTGCCTTATGGTGCACTGATTTCCGTGAATGATGGCGACGCAGTAGAGGCTGGCCAAACGCTGGCAAACTGGGATCCACATACTCACCCGATCGTGACCGAAGTAGCGGGTCGCCTGAAGTTTAGTGACTTTATTGATGGTGTAACTGTCCAGAGCGAGACTGATGACGTGACAGGCCTCTCCAGTATGGTGGTGACTGATCCAAAGGCACGTGGTACGAGCGCCAAAGATTTACGTCCAATGGTCAAGATTACTGATGCCGCAGGCGAGGAGATCTTCTTTGGAGGCACGGATATTCCGGCGGTCTACTTCCTGCCCGCTGGCGCAATTATCAATATGGAAGATAATTCTGACGTGAATGTGGGTGATGTTATTGCCCGAATTCCACAGGAGTCATCGAAGACTCGTGATATTACGGGTGGTCTTCCACGCGTTGCGGATCTGTTTGAGGCACGTAAGCCGAAGGATCCTGCGATTCTGGCTGAGATCAGCGGGACGATCGGTTTTGGTAAGGAGACCAAGGGTAAGCAGCGTCTGGTGATCGTGGGCCAGGATGGTGAGCGATATGAGACGCTGATTCCAAAGTGGCGCCACATCACTGTGTTTGAAGGTGAGCATGTCGCTAAGGGTGAGATGGTGGCCGATGGTGCCCCTGCGCCACATGATATCCTGCGACTATTGGGTATTGAGACGCTGGCGAACTATATCGTCAACGAAGTGCAGGATGTCTATCGTCTGCAGGGCGTGAAGATTAATGATAAGCACATTGAGGTAATTGTGCGCCAGATGCTGCGTAAGGTTGAGATTGTGGAGCCCTGTGATGGTGGTTTTATCAAGGGTGAGCAGGTTGAGCGTGCGCGTTTGTTGGTAGAAAACGATGCGCTTATTTCAGCTGGCAAAACCCCTGCGACTTATGTGAATATCCTCCTGGGTATCACTAAGGCCTCTCTTGCCACTGAATCGTTTGTCTCCGCGGCATCGTTCCAGGAGACAACTCGAGTGCTTACAGAGGCCGCTGTGTGCGGTAAGCGTGATGATCTACGTGGGCTTAAGGAAAATGTCATTGTGGGTCGCTTGATTCCCGCTGGAACCGGGATGGCCTATCACAATGAGCGCCGTCGTAAGGAAGAAGAGGCAGCTCAGAAGATGGTGGTAGATAAGGGCCCTACCAGTAGTGAAGTTGAAGAGGCGCTGCGACAGGCTTTAACGGAATCGTAATTCCGACCAGGTTGGCTAGTACGAGGAGTTATTTGGGTTAACTCCTCGTATATTCGGCTATATCATTGCTAAAGTTAGTGCGAAATAGCGGTTAGGGCTTCATTGACCGCCATTTTACTTGGACTACAACTCTGCTTGCTTTGGTAAGGTTCTTTGAGTAAGTGACGATTCTCAATATTTTTTGTGTAATTAATCTAGATTTAATTTCATCCCGAGCTTGACAGCCGGGCGTAATATCCATAAAATTTCGCGGCTTCGCAGAGAGATAAACTCCTCTCTGTTAAAACAATTTTAATGTTTAAGTGCTCGATTGAAATAGGATTGCTTTTCGGGATGCAGTCTGTAAGTAATTGAGCATTTAAGTTTTTTTGGGTGGAGACAGGTAAGGCATGGCAACAACGAATCAATTGGTACGCAAACCACGCGGTCGCAAAAAAGCGAAGAGCACTGTGCCGGCCCTGGAAGGGTGCCCGCAGAAGCGTGGTGTATGCACTCGCGTCTATACGACGACACCAAAAAAGCCAAATTCAGCGCTGAGGAAAGTGGCGCGTGTTCGCTTGACCAACAGCATGGAAGTTTCAACCTACATCGGTGGTGAAGGCCATAACCTTCAGGAGCATTCAGTCGTTTTGATTCGCGGTGGTCGTGTAAAAGATCTGCCAGGTGTGCGCTATCACACCGTTCGCGGCAGCCTGGATACATCGGGTGTGGATGGGCGTCGTCAAGGGCGTTCGAAGTACGGCGCCAAGCGTCCAAAATCTTAAACCTAATATTTAACGAGACTGTAAGCAATGCCTAGAAGAAGAGTTGTCGCCAAAAGAGAGATCCTTCCTGATCCTAAGTTCGGGAATGTGACGCTGGCCAAGTTTGTCAATATCCTGATGGAACGCTCGCGATGCGTTGGTTGGTTGACGCGGCCCGCAGTCGTGGCGAAAAGTCTATGGGACTTCGTCTGGCTGGTGAGATTATGGATGCATGTGAAAGTCGTGGTAGCGCGGTTAAAAAACGCGAAGATGTTCATCGGATGGCAGAGGCAAATAAGGCATTTTCACACTATCGCTGGTAGCACCTGAAATCTTAAAGGTGCATTGGTTGTGGCAAGAAAGACCCCGATAGAGCGATATCGCAATATAGGCATTATGGCCCATATTGATGCGGGAAAGACCACGACAACAGAACGAATTTTATATTACACGGGTATCTCTCATAAGATCGGTGAGGTACACGATGGTGCTGCCACCATGGATTGGATGGAGCAAGAGCAGGAGCGAGGGATAACGATCACCTCAGCGGCAACGACCTGTTTTTGGGAGGGGATGGAGAAACAGTTTCCTCAGCACCGTATCAACATTATTGATACACCTGGGCACGTAGATTTTACGATCGAGGTTGAGCGCTCCTTACGCGTGTTAGATGCGGCCTGCGCAGTTTTTTGTGCGGTTGGAGGGGTCGAGCCACAGTCTGAAACAGTGTGGCGACAAGCGAATAAATACTCGGTACCGAGGCTTGCGTTTGTTAATAAGATGGATCGCACAGGGGCTGATTTCCTGCGCGTAGTAGGCCAGCTGAAAGAGCGCCTTGGGGCTAACCCTGTGCCACTACAGTTGCCACTTGGCTCAGAAGATACGTTTGAAGGGGTTGTGGACCTCATCAAGATGAAGGCGATCTACTGGGACGAGGCGTCAATGGGGATGTCGTTTGAAGAACGAGATATTCCACCAGAGATGCAGGCTGATTGCGAAGAGTGGCGTGAAAATGTCGTTGAAGCTGCCGCGGAAGCCAACGATGAGTTGATGGAAAAGTACCTAGAGCATGGAGAGCTCTCGGTTGAAGAGATAAAACAGGGATTACGCAGTCGCACGATTAATAATGAAATTGTGCTGGTGATGTGCGGCTCAGCCTTTAAAAATAAAGGTGTGCAGGCGATGCTGGATGCGGTGGTTGAGTATTTGCCATCGCCAACAGAGGTTCCCGCAATTAAAGGGATACTGGATGATGCTGCTGAGACTGAAGCAGAGCGTCATCCACTAGACGAGGAGCCATTTGCGGCATTGGCATTTAAGATTGCCACTGACTCGTTTGTGGGAACGTTAGCCTTTTTTAGAGTCTATTCTGGGGTGATCCGCACTGGCGACAGTGTCTACAACCCGGTGAAGGGCAAAAAAGAACGCATTGGGCGTATTGTACAGATGCACGCCAACAGTCGTGAAGAGATTAAAGAGGTACGGGCAGGTGATATCGCCGCAGCCATTGGGCTGAAAGATGTCACTACCGGTGATACGTTGTGTGATGTTAACAATATCATCACGTTAGAGCGTATGGAGTTTCCCGAACCGGTGATCTCGGTGGCGGTTGAGCCGAGAACGACTGCGGATCAGGAAAAGATGGGGGTAGCACTCAGCAAGCTGGCTGCAGAGGATCCGTCTTTTCGAGTCCATACGGACGAAGAGACCGGGCAGATCATTATCTCAGGGATGGGCGAGCTTCATCTTGAGATTATTGTAGATCGGCTAAAGCGCGAGTTTAGTGTTGAGGCCAATGTTGGCGCTCCACAGGTGGCCTACCGCGAAGCGATTCGCAAGGTAGTTGAGCAGGAAGGTAAGTTTATCCGCCAGTCGGGTGGACGGGGTCAGTATGGCCACGTCTGGTTGCGTATTGAACCACTGGAAACGGGTGGCGGGTATGAATTTGTAGACGGCATCGTTGGCGGTGTAGTGCCAAAAGAATACATTTCTGCTGTGGATAAAGGTATTCAGGAGCAGATGCAGAGCGGTGTGCTTGCTGGGTACCCGATGGTAGATGTAAAAGTAACACTGTTTGATGGTTCATATCACGAAGTGGACTCAAATGAGGTGGCCTTTAAGATTGCTGCTTCAATGGGGTTTAGAGAGGGTGCGCTAAATGCGGATCCGATGCTGCTAGAGCCGGTCATGCAGGTTGAGGTGGTGACACCTGAAGAATATATGGGTGACGTGATGGGGGATCTCAATCGTCGCCGTGGCCTGGTGCAAGGGATGGAAGATGCACCGGCAGGTAAGATTATTAAGGCGGAAGTACCGCTGGCTGCGATGTTTGGGTATGCCACAGACTTGCGTTCAGCGACGCAGGGGCGTGCGACCTATACGATGGAGTTTTCCAAGTATAGCGAGGCTTCTGGCAGTGTTGTAGATGGTGTGGTTAAGCACACATCGTAGGATTTTAGCGTTAACGACTTTATAGAAAGAGGTATAGATCAGTGTCCAAGGAAAAATTTGAACGAACGAAGCCACATGTAAATGTGGGCACGATTGGTCACGTCGACCATGGTAAGACGACACTGACAGCGGCGCTGAGAATCAGACAACCGTCACTACGCCCACGTTGATTGCCCGGGCCATGCGGATTACGTCAAAAACATGATCACCGGTGCGGCACAGATGGACGGTGCGATCCTGGTCTGTTCAGCGGCCGACGGCCCGATGCCTCAGACCCGCGAGCATATCCTGCTAGCCCGTCAGGTTGGCGTACCATACATCGTCGTATTCCTGAATAAGGCTGACATGGTTGACGACGAAGAGCTGCTTGAGCTGGTCGAAATGGAAGTCCGTGAACTTTTAGACAGTTACGATTTCCCTGGCGACGACACACCTGTTATAATCGGCTCCGCTTTGAAGGCGCTGGAAGGCGACGACAGCGAAATTGGTACCCCGGCGATCGCAAAATTGATCGACGCGCTGGACAATTACATCCCACAGCCAGAACGTGCGATTGACGGTGACTTCCTGATGCCAGTAGAAGACGTCTTCTCTATCTCAGGTCGTGGCACAGTGGTGACCGGGCGTATCGAGCGCGGCGTGGTTAAAGTCGGTGAAGAGATCGAGATTGTCGGCATTAAAGACACCCTCAAGACCACCTGTACAGGTGTTGAGATGTTCCGCAAGCTGCTGGATCACGGTGAAGCAGGTGACAACGTTGGTGTGCTGCTACGTGGCACCAAGCGTGAAGAAGTTGAGCGTGGCCAGGTGTTATGTAAGCCGGGTTCAATCAAGCCACACACCAAGTTTGAAGCAGAAGTGTATATTTTGAACAAAGAAGAAGGCGGACGCCATACGCCATTCTTTCAGGGATATCGCCCGCAGTTTTACTTCCGTACTACGGACGTGACCGGCGCATGTGATCTTCCAGAAGGGATTGAGATGGTGATGCCGGGTGACAACGTAGCAATGACTGTCACCTTGATTGCACCGATTGCGATGGACGATGGCCTGCGCTTTGCGATTCGCGAAGGTGGTCGTACCGTTGGGGCCGGTGTGGTTTCTAAAATTATTGA
>CALZHD010000135.1 GCA_945787155.1 uncultured Gammaproteobacteria bacterium
CCGTTGGCATATTGATAGCCGACCTCTTTGAGCAGGCCGGTGTCGGTGTGGTAGTTGCGGTACTGACTTATACCGTTGGGATAGCTGATGCCTGACAGGCGACCTTTGGCGTCATAGTTGTAGTCGGTTTTTTCTGTCGCGCCGCTACACTGACCCCAAACTTCCGACCCCAAACTTCCCAAACTTCTCACGGTGTCGAGACAAAAATTAACGTGGGAAACCAGACTGTGCTGCAAGTACCAAATTAAAAGCGACCAGAATCGAGGCGACAAGCCCTGATTGCACATACAATTGTGTTATGTTTCTATTAAATTTTAGAACTGGAACAAGATAATGAGCGTACAAAAATACATGGGGATGTCTCTGACAGACCGCCTGGCACAGTCTGGCTCGCTAGAGGCATTTTCAAAAGCACTGCGGGAAAAGGACGAAGCGACTGCACTGGCGCTACTGATTAATGTGGAATTCACCCACGAGCAAGCGAGTGATACCGTCAAGAGCCTTTTACTAGACCCAAACAGTTACCGGAATTTTAGTTAATCGATTTTAGTTCCCGCGCACTGTGGTGCGCACCTTACCCACCAGGAAGTCGATCACTGCAATAAACTCCTGCGGACTCCTTACCATCGATGGATCAACCAGATATTTACCATCGACAATCACAGAGGGCGCGCCCTGGATACCAAAACGGTTACTCATGATACGTGCACGACGTAGCTTGCCGTTTACGTAGGCACTGTGCAACGCACGCTCAAAATCTTTTGCTGCGACTCCCTGCTCTTCGAAAAATTCGATCACATCTTCTTCACTCTTCATCTGACGTCGAGCGTCATGAATGGCAGAGAATAGCGGTTTATGGGCCTTACTCATCACACCCAACACCTCCGCCGCATAAAAGGATCGAGCGAGTAACATCATGTTATCTTCCGTAACCGCTGGCATACGACGATAGGTGATTGTCTCCCCCGCCCCCTCTACCCACTGTGCCAGCTCGCCCTGAATCAGGTAACAGGTCTGACAGCCGTACCACAGCATCTCCAGCACATCGACCTTGCCCCCCTGATAAGTCGACGTTGCCCCTTCGATCTCTTTGTAGCTGACATTTTTTTGAAAGAGTCGCGGTCCATGGGGGGCCGCCTGCACCATGGTTGATATAAAAAACAGGCTCAGAAAAATTATCGTCAGGCGTTTCATTGGTCAGCACTCGATGATTGGATCAATTACGGGATCGGTTGCACTTGCAGTGCCTGTTCACCACTATCAGCAGTGTCTTGCGGTGTATTGCGCGACTCCCATTGCAGTGCGCCGCGCTCAAGAAATTCTTTTTCTTCTTCCGGCAGTGGGCCGCGCGCCAGCGCCTCTTCCCACTCCCACAGTGCTGAACGGGCGCGTCGTGCAAAGTCATCGTCACCGGGCGAGAGATGGAGGAAGGTGCGCATTGCGCCCAATGCGCCGGCAAGATCCCCGCTACTTTCGAGTGCGACCGCCATGCCCCAATAGGCATTGGCCTGTTCAGGCTTTAGCTGTGTCGCCGTCTCAAAAAAGACCAGCGCTTCCTGGGGTAGCTCCTGCCCCAGCTTGGCATAGCCCATATTGACATAGACCTCAGGCATGCGCGGCGATAGCTCCATGACACGATGCAGAGCGGTCGCCGCGTGCTCATACTCCTTGGCATGTAACATCACCACCGCTTGCTCAAAGCGCGAGGTGATCTCAGCCAGCCGTTTTTCTTCCGGGGTCTGTGGTGATGCAGCAACTGCCAGTTCTGATGTTGGGCCTGGCGCTGAGGATGACGTGGCGTCAGTCTGCAGCGGCACGCTTTCATCGGGTGTCGATAAGGGTGCTGTTGTCGATTGAAAGTCTTCTAGCGTGACAGACTCACCCCGCTGCGTAGCATCTTCTGTCTGCACCATCATCATGATAATGGCCGCCGAAAGTAGCACCAACATCAAAATTGATAGCGTTGTTACCGTCGACTCATTACTGTTTTTTTCACTGGACACAACTAATCTTAATCCTGCTAAATGACGCCTTTGTGGGCTGCCTGACTGTAGAATGGCGTGCCAAAATAAGTGATAAAGGCAAAGACAAAGACACTGATAATCAATATTGCACCAAGACGCAACGGCACGTTATAGGTGGTGCGGGCGTGGATCGAGCCGCCCAACAGCAACCAGTTTAGAAACGATGAGGTCTCCAGCGCATCCCATGCCCAGTAACGCCCCCACGCATCCTGCGCCCAGATACCGCCTGCGGTGAGCATCAGGCTATCGAACACCAGTGCCAGTAACATAAAGCGCCAGGCAAGCTTATCGAGAATCACATTGTCGGGAAGATGGCGAAACAGGTTGCTAAAAAATGCGCTGCCGCGCAGCAGGATAACACCCGCGAGTCCGGTACCGACCAGACAGAAGGCGAGAAAAAACTTTCCGAAACCGACATGCGCCCATAACCATGGGTTGTGGTAGGTCGGTGGGAAGACACTGTCCGAAGGTTCAAGCGCCAGCACCCAGATGGCCAGCACCCCCATCAGTGGCAGCACCACCACAGCGGTGGTGCGCAGTACCGGAATGCGCCAGTAGGCGACGGTATAGACCAGCCCCAGACTGAAGAGCTGACTGATCAACAGTTCAAACAGATTGACAAACGGGCCGTGGCCAATGCGCATCCAGCGCTCTGCCAGCGTGATCACCAGCAGCACCACGCCGGCAGCCATCAATGACAGTACCAGCCTTTCGTTATTACGTTGACTATCGCTGGCAACGGACAGCGAAGGGCTAGTCGCCATCGCCCCAAGCCGCCCTACGCCCACCATTGCGGTTAAGGCTGCCAATGCATAGGCGGTGACACCTGCATATAACCACGGTAATTCTGTCATCTCACTTATCTCCTTACACCGCAACCGAGTTCGAAGTGGCCACCGAATCTTTTGCGCGATTATTTTTGCTACCTGAAGCGTTATCCAGCCCTAACGGCTCAGCCGATATTTTACGCCAGAAGTGGACGCCTAGCCCGGCTATCGTGATAAATGCCGCCATAAACAGCCACTGCAGCGTCGGATCATAAAACAGCTTGTAGCCCATCCAGGTGGTGAGGCGTTCATAGCGTAACGAGCCGCCCGCCATTTTGACACTCTGCCCGGGTTGTAACTCAGTACGATTTCCAGCGACATTGACCACCAACGTACCCGTTGCGTTTCGTCCGTCAAGCACCCACGCCTCTTCAACCTTGAGGCCCGTCTCTAGCTGCAACCAGAACTTGATCTCATCGCCGCCCTGAGGTGTCCAGCTATTAGATTGCTTGAAATCGAATAGTGGGTAGGAAGGCATATGAATCGCGCCCGTTTCAATCACCTGGCCATCTTCATCCAGCCAGCTCAATATCGGCGCAAACCCTTTATTAAAGGTGGTATAAAAACGGTACCCTTCCAGCACTAATGGACGATCATCACCCACCACCGCCTCGCTCCAGCCACCTTGTCCATCGGGAATCGCAACATAGCTATGCGTCAGGCCACGCATCATCTGAGGGCGATACTCAACGGTATATGGCCCCTGTACAAATTTGACATCATCGAACGCACCGTCATGCAAGGGGCCACTGCGCACTTCACTGAGGAGATCACGTGATAACTCACTACCCGAGATAATCTCTACGTGCCCCTCCATATAGGTTAAACGCCCAATCGCGACAAGCAACACTATACTCAACAACCCGATGTGAAAGACCAGCAGGCCGCCGCGACGGTTGATTCTGGGATTACTGATAATGGCGGCGACAAGATTGATCGCCAACAGCAACATCGGCACGACCAGGACCCAGATAGAGGTATCAGCAGGGTTGTCGTAGCTAAGCGCCGCGCCGACCGCCAACATCAGCATCCACAGCAGCGTCAACTTTGTCGAGGCAAGCCCTCTAAAAATCTTCGTTATGGCAGGCCTGCGCATGTCTCATCAGGGCTGGTCATCCAGCCAAAACCAAGCATACCATTTCCTGGAGAACCAGAAGAACCGCAGTTTTCAGGCACCCATGTACCACTTCGAGCAAAGGTATTGACCTTCAACGCAGCGCCATTGTAATAAGGGCCAGCATAGTAACGGCCAGCGCCGGATGGTGCAAACCCTGTGTACCTCACCTGCGTTCCCGGGGACAGACTGGCCTCAAGCCCGACATCATTCAGGTTCGCCAGAAACACCTTGTTTTTCCAGCCATGAGGGACCGCGATATGACACAGGGTGCAACGGAAATTTGTCACACCCGTTCCGCCACCTGCTCCAGCATGAGCAAGATGCAGATTTTGATTCGCAAATACAATACAACCACCACCGCCTGAACCACGCTTAAAGCCACTCGCAAGTACCGGGGCTGGTGCCGCAGCATTGCTTGCATACTGATTATAATCATGACACCTGAAACAAAGCCCATCTGGTTGTAAGCGACCCGTCTGATCATCCCAGGGGCCTTTCAACAGGAAATTATTCTGTGAACCGTGAGGCCCCCAAACTTCGCCATTAACACCGCCATTCGGTATCACCGTATCATTTGCGGTGTTATTACCATGGCAATCAGTACAGTACATCGTCTGATTGCCTACTGCGCCATCTATATTAAACGGTGTGCGCCATACGTTCTGCGAAGCTCTGCGCTCACCACCGCCACTCGATAGCGCGCTCGCAGTACGTCCTGTTCTATCGATCACAGGGTGCCAGGAGCGGTGATTATTCGCTTCATAATCAACCGAATTGCCATTTGCATCGATGCCTACAAACGGCCCCCAGCCAGGTGCTGGAGCAGAACTCACCTCGCCCATATGAGAGGTGGGGGCCTGATACTCCATCGCCTGATTGGTGTATTCGAACATCGCATTGGTACCGACAGCCGTGCTCCCCCCATGCAAACCCAGCGGTGGTGGGGTGTCATAGGCGTAGTTAGAGTGACACTTGAGGCAGACCTGATACTCACGCGTGACGTGCGGCGCCTCAACATCGGTTCTGCCGTTGGTACCAGGATCGCCACGCTTGATCTCAAA
>CALZHD010000136.1 GCA_945787155.1 uncultured Gammaproteobacteria bacterium
GAAGGTATGGAAACCGAAGCGCAACAAGCTTTTCTTAAGTCGTTGGGTTGCCATGAGGGGCAGGGATATCTTTATAGTCGACCGGTACCTGAAGAGGAGTTTGTAAAGTTGCTTCAGGTTACGTAGGTGACTTCGTCGATGAAAATAGCAGGAGTGCTGTGGGCATAAGGTGTGTCTGACGACACGGTACTGTACCTCCAGACTTATTAATTTTGGATGTTCATGCCTCGTGCATGGCGTTTGAGCCAGCCAACAATCCGCTTGTTCAGTGTTCGTTCATGTCCTCTGAAGAAATGGCTGGCACCCACTATCTGGAATTTTCGATAGGAGATAAATCCGCTCACTTTGCTCAATCCGCCTGTGGCGGTGCCTGATGTTTCGAAGCGTGTGATCTGTTTGTTTTTTGATGCGGTCATTCCGACGAGGCGTGCCGCTCTTGCGCGTTTGTCTGCATTATCGGTAACGCTTGCGAGATCCATGCTCCCATAGATATCTAGCATTGGTAGATTGATTTTTTCAATGGATTTGGGGAGATCCATCCACGTTTCACCGTCTTCGTATGTGGGCATGCTGATACCGACGAAGGCAGCGATATTAGCATCGGGGTTACTGGCCAGGAACGATGCGCCCATTACGGCGCCGAGGCCATGCCCCAGTAGCACGACATTGCCAATTCCATTGCTTTTATATTGCTCAATGGCGGCGCGAATGCGTAATGTGGCGCTTGAAATCGAATCTGCGTAATCTTTGATCTGCCCGCCTTTTTCAAAGGCTGGCAGCTGAATCGAAAGTGTCGCCCAACCACTCTGTGGCAATGCTTTGCGCAGTGGTGCGATTACATCGGGCCAGTCGGGATGCGTGCCCATGCCGTGCAGAATAATCACGCCGCCCTGTAATGTGCCGGTGGAATCGTCGTGATAGAGCGCCATAAATTTTTCGTCAGGGGTATTTAACCAGTTGATCTCATTGGGGTCTACATACTTCGTCAAGGTCTGCCCCCAGGCCTCTTCCTGGCTGACCGGGGTGGTTTCGGCAAAGGTTAAGCCGTTCGAAAACAGCATTATCAGCACAAAGCATGCAAAAGCGTGCGTCCGTCGTTGCTGACGTGATTGCATTAAAGTGTTGTTGCGATGCGTCATTGTGGGTGCTAAACAGGCCATATCACTCAAATATATCGGTAGCATCGAGCAAAACCGTACGATTAATCTTTGCGGAGAGTGAAAACAGACGCATTTTCGGGTAAAGTTGCGGGTTCGTTTTTTGAGCTCAACGCATTGGGGATTGACCCAGTGGAATACAAAAAGAGGAACACCATGAAAGATTTCCTGATTGCCCCATCGATCCTGTCTGCTGATTTTGCGCGCCTGGGTGAAGAGGTGGATAACGTGCTGGCCTCTGGCGCAGACGTCGTCCATTTCGATGTGATGGACAACCACTACGTGCCTAACCTGACCATTGGTCCGTTGGTGTGTGAGGCGCTGCGTAAACATGGTGTGACCGCCGAGATCGATGTGCATCTGATGGTGAAACCGGTCGATCGCATCATCCCCGATTTTGCCGCGGCAGGCGCCAGTTATATCACCTTTCATCCGGAAGGCAGTGAGCATATCGACCGTTCACTACAGTTGATCCGTGCGGAAGGGTGTAAGTCAGGGCTGGTGTTCAATCCGGCCACCTCACTTGATTGCCTGAAATATGTGATGGATAAGGTCGACATGATTCTGCTGATGTCGGTCAACCCGGGCTTCGGTGGGCAGAGCTTTATCCCGGCAACGCTCGATAAGCTGCGCGAAGCACGTCAACTGATCGACGAAAGTGGTTACGATATCCGCCTTGAGATCGATGGTGGGGTTAAGGTCGATAATATTCGCGAGATCGCGGCGGCAGGTGCGGATACCTTTGTCGCCGGTTCAGCGGTCTTTGGTGCTGCCAATACATCCGATGCCAACTACTACAACAGCGTGATTGCAGCAATGCGCGAAGAGTTGTCAAAGGCGCGATAAACATGGGTTTGAGTCGTAAACCGAAGCTGGTGCTGATCGACCTTGACGGCACCCTGGTTGATAGCGTGCCGGATCTCGCTTATTGTCTGGATGAAATGATGACAGCGTTGGGCCTGGCCCCGTGGGGCATCGACAAGGCGCGTGGTTGGGTCGGCAACGGTGTGGACCGCCTGGTGAAGCGTGCCCTCACCGACACCCTGTGGGAAGATCCGGCGGAGGCGCTATTTGCCAAAGCGCAGCCGATCTTTATGGCGCTCTATGCCGACAACACCAGTGGCCGTAGTTGCCTCTATGATGGCGTGGTTGAAGGGCTGGACTATCTGAAGTCGGCTGGCTTCAAGATTGGCTGTGTCACCAACAAGGCCGAGGCCTTTACCGTGCCACTGCTCAAGGATATGGGGATTCACGATTACTTTGAGATCATCGTCAGTGGTGATACCACGGCGAAAAAGAAGCCCGATCCGATGCCGCTGCTGTACGCCGCTGACAAGATGGGCGAGGCCGCTGAGGATTGTTTGATGGTGGGTGATTCGATGCATGATGTTGAAGCGGCGCGTAACGCCGCTTTTCAGGTGGTGAGTGTGCCGTATGGTTATAATCACGGCGTCGATATTCGCGAGGCGAAGCCCGATGCGGTGATCGAATCGTTGGCAGAATTGAAAACACTGCTGAGTTAAACTATTCAGGATTAAATTGATGATGTTCGTGACACTGATGGAGATGATGCCGAAGCGCTGTGGCATACGATGGCGTGGTTAATCAATCGCGTGAACGTAGCCCAATTCTTTTGATATTTATTTCGATTAGTGATGCAGATGAAACATGAACAATTTGAACGACTGAGTGCTGAGGGATACTCCCGTATTCCGGTGATGCGCGAAGTGCTGGCGGATCTCGATACGCCGCTCAGCACCTATCTTAAACTGGCCAATGCGCCGTACACCTATCTATTTGAATCGGTGCAGGGTGGCGAGACCTGGGGGCGCTATTCGATCATCGGGCTGCCCGCGCGTACCTTGATTCGTGTCTTTGACAAAGAGATCTGCGTTGAGCACGATGGCCATGAGATCGAAAGGCATCAGGTTGCCGACCCGCTGGCGTGGATCGAAGCGTATCAGCAGCAGTACCACGTGCCGGAGCTTGACGGGATGCCGCGTTTTACCGGCGGACTGGTGGGCTACTTTGGTTACGATACTATTCGTTATATCGAACCGCGCCTTGCCGCATGCCCCAACCCCGATGAGCTGGGCACGCCGGATATCCTGTTGATGGTCTCCGACGAAGTGGTGGTGTTCGATAACCTCGCCGGTAAGCTCTATATGATTGCGCATGCCGATCCCGCACAGGCAGATGCGTTGGCGCAGGCCGAGCAACGTCTCGATGAATTGCAGGGCCAGTTGGCACGCGAGATTCCACGCAAAAATATCTATAGCCGTGAACCCTCGATGAGTGAGTCAGACTTTGTCTCTGGTTTTACCCAGCAAGGGTTTGAGTCCGCAGTCGAGCGCGCCAAGGAATATATCGTCGAAGGCGATGTGATGCAGGTGGTGTTGTCGCAGCGCCTGTCGGTCCCTTATCACGCCGAACCACTCGATCTTTATCGGGTGCTGCGTAATCTCAACCCATCGCCGTATATGTATTTTCTGAATCTTGGTGAATTCCATATCGTCGGTTCATCGCCGGAGATTCTGACCCACCTTGAAGGCGGCGTGGTGACGGTACGCCCAATTGCGGGCACGCGTCCGCGCGGTGAAACCGTTGAGGCCGACCGTGCGCTGGAGGCGGAGCTGCTGGCCGATCCGAAGGAGCTGGCCGAGCATCTGATGTTGATCGATCTTGGGCGTAACGATGTCGGGCGCGTGGCCGAGACCGGCAGTGTTGAATTGACCGAGAAGATGTTGATCGAACGTTATTCGCATGTGATGCACATCGTCTCCAATGTGAAGGGTCAACTGAAAAAAGATATGTCGGCGCTCGATGCGCTGCGTGCCACCTTCCCTGCGGGGACCGTCAGTGGTGCGCCGAAGATTCGTGCGATGGAGATCATCGATGAACTGGAGCCAACCAGGCGTGGCATCTATTCCGGTGCGGTCGGTTACCTTGGCTGGAACGGCAATATGGATACCGCGATCGCGATCCGCACCGCGGTGATCAAGGACAATAAGCTCTATATTCAGGCCGGTGCCGGGATTGTCGCCGACTCCGTGCCGCGTAACGAGTGGGATGAGACGATGAACAAGGGGCGCGCGATGTTCCGAGCGGTGGCGATGGTGAGTGGTAAAGAGGTGAGCGGCGATGGAGAGAGCTCATGTTGATGATGATCGATAACTACGATTCGTTTACCTATAACCTGGTGCAGTATTTTGGCGAACTGGGTGAGCAGGTCGAGGTGCATCGTAACGACCAGATCTCCATCGCGCAGATTGAAGCGCTGAAACCTGAGCGCATTGTGATTTCACCGGGGCCCTGTACGCCGAATGAAGCCGGGGTGTCGCTGGCAGTGATCGAACACTTTGCGGGTAAGTTACCGCTGCTCGGCGTCTGCCTCGGGCATCAGAGTATCGGTCAGGCCTTTGGTGCAAAAGTGGTGCATGCCAAGACCATCATGCATGGCAAGACCTCGCTAGTACATCATCACGATGTCGGTGTGTTTAAAGGATTGAAGAACCCGCTGGAGGCCACCCGTTACCATTCGCTGGTATTGGCGGCCGACAGCCTGCCGGACTGCCTTGAGGTTACCGCGTGGACCGAAGACGAACATGGCGAGCTAGATGAGATTATGGGGCTACGTCATAAAACATTGGCGATCGAAGGGGTGCAGTTTCATCCGGAGTCGATCCTCACCGAGTGTGGCCACGAGATGTTGAAGAATTTCTTGGAAATGACTGTATAGAGACGCCTAAGTCGTTATCAGGTGGATGAAAGAAATGGTAGCCCGGGTTGAGCTTCAGGCGAAACCCGGGGATGGCGGCACTGCTCCCCGGGTTTC